>DMQT01000249.1 GCA_003455595.1 Betaproteobacteria bacterium | reverse complement strand
CTGTCGCCCCAAGCCAGCTGGTGCAGGGTGTGCAGGCGCTCGAACCACGGGCTGATCGGGTTGCGCTCGCCGCCTTGCCTGGCCTGCCACAGCACGCGTACCTCGGCAGTGGTGAGGATGAGCTGGGCGAGGTCGTGCTCGGTCTGCGTCAGCGCAGCACTGCGGGTCGGCAGCCCCAGCTCGGCGCGCACCTGCTGGTTGAAGAATACCGATGCGCCGTCGCCACCCGGCAGATGATCGGCATCCGCACCCACAATCAGCGCCGCGTCAAACGCGCGCAAGCGGGTAGCTGCAAGGTGGGTGAACACCACTGGGCTGTCGACACCTGCATCGACAAACGCGGCGGTTTCAAACTCGCTGGCCAGCCAGCGGCGTAATTCGGTCAGGCTGAAGTTGCCGGGGTCGGACGCTAATTCAGCCTCGCGGCGGCGCAGCAAGGTGAGCACTTGCTCGCCGGCTGCGTCTTTAAGCAGGCTGTCATGCGCGCCCAACGCGTGCAGGCTGTTACGCAGGCGGCCAAGCCATTCGGTCAACGTCAAGCTTGTCTGGCCGGGCATCACGCTGGCCGCCTGTTGCAGGCGATTCAGGGCGCTGCTGGCGGCATTCGTTTCGGTGTCAGCCGGGCCACGGACGCGGCGCAACAGCGCTACCAGTCCGGCAGCCGGGCCGTGTCGGCGCAGGGCGGATTCGAGCTGCCAGGCCGCCTGGCGGCGCAGCGCCGGTTCCAGGTCGGTCAGCAGATACGGCGACTGCAGCAGGTCGAGCACGTCCTCATGGCGGAAACCGCCGCTGGTTGCCTCCAGCCAGCGCATCACCACGGTACTGGCGGCGGTGGTGGCGAGAGTCCAGCCGGTCTCGTCCGCTACCAGTATCTGCGCGCGTTCGAGCAGGGCGCGGGTACGCCGTGCGGTGAGCCTATCCTGCACGATCACCGCAATGCGCTGTTTGCCTTCGGCCAGCCACAGGCGTATCTGGGTGTCGGCAGCGCGCGCTTCCTGCTCCAGGCTGTGTGCGCCGAAATAGCCTAGCTGTTGCCGTATCGGGCTGTCGGGCAACGACGCACGCAAGCGCTCGGCGCGGGCTTTGAGCGGGGGCGCATCCGGCAGTGCAGGCCAGGCCGCCGCAAGCACTTGGGCGCGGGGCGCGTCATCCTGGTCGGTCTGGATGAAGGTCACTGGCTGGGTGTCGGCATAGCGGCTGAGGCAGGCGCGTTCCAGCGCAGAGAGCTGGGGCAGGCCGACGACCATGAGCGGCGTGTCCGCATGGGTGGCCAACTGGTGCAGCCGCAGGGCGTACTGGCTGGCTGCGTCGTGTGCCGCGTTGGTCGTCAGCGCAAACCACAATTCATGAATCAGTTGTGCTTCGAATGCGAGCCCTTTGCTGCTGCGCGCGCGGTAAGCGGCACGCAGCTGTTCTGTGAACGCGGCCAGGCTGGGCGGCAAATCAACCGCGTGCAGGGTGAGTTCGTCGAACAGTTGCAGCAGTTCGCCGCACACGCCCCATAAGTCCGCCGGATCGAACCAGTTGCGGGTTTTGAGTATCTGGTAGAGCTGGGCGCTGCGTTGGCTGTCGGCCTGCTGGGCGGTGACCAGCGGTACGCTGGCCGCCCAGGCGGGAAAGGTGGTGATGTGGGGTGGCAGCAATACCGGCAAACCACATTGGCGGGCGAGTACCTGCTCGAGCCGCCGCACCGCGTGGAAATTCGGCACCAGCACGCGCACCCCGGACAGGTCGGGCAGCGCATCGCGCCACTGGCTCAGAATGTGCGCTGTGGCGCGCTCAAGCAGATCGGCGGGCACTGAGGGATGGTTTAACGTTCCAGCAAGTCGAGTTTGCCGGGTTTGCCATTCCACTCGTCGGCGTCGGGCAGTGGGTCTTTGCGTTCGATAATGGGTTTCCAGCCCGCCGCCAGTTCGGCATTGAGTGCAGTGCAATGAAGCTGATCTTCGGGCACGTCGTCTTCAGCAAAAATGGCTTCAGCCGGGCATTCCGCCACGCACAGCGTGCAGTCGATGCATTCATCCGGGTCGATGACGAGGAAATTAGGGCCCTCGCGGAAGCAGTCCACCGGGCAGACGTCCACGCAGTCGGTATATTTACACTGGATACAATTTTCGGTGACGACGTAGGTCATGACGACAATTCCTTGCTGGGTCAAATTACAATGCCGCACATTTTAACAGCAAGCCATCTCAAACGTTGGCTTCACATCCCCCCCTTTTTTCGCTAGGATGGGAACAATCTACCTGCGCAACTGATTTCACAGTTCTGCCTACACCACCCAAATTACCAAGCGAGGATTTCATGAGCGAGCATATTCACTACGTCACCGACGACACTTTTGACCAGGAGGTGTTGCAGTCCAGTCTGCCCGTATTGGTGGATTACTGGGCTGACTGGTGCGGCCCGTGCAAGATGATTGCGCCGATTCTGGATGAAGTGGCGAAGGAATATGAAGGCCGTCTCAAGATTGCCAAACTGAATATTGATGAAAATCAGGCCACACCGCCAAAATTCGGCATCCGCGGCATCCCTACCCTGATGATCTTCAAAAACGGCAACGTTGAAGCCACCAAAGTTGGCGCATTGTCGAAATCCCAGCTCACCGCGTTTGTTGACAGTAATATCTAGTTCCGTTATGTTGCGTCTGAGCCTGTCCGTTTCACGCTGAATTCTACTACCCGGACATCAGGCGCAACCTCCCCTCACTGTTTCATTGTTTACCCTCCGCCTTTCTCCCAAGGCACGCGAGCTCACCATACATGCATTTATCTGACCTGAAATTACTCCACGTCACCCAACTCGTGGAAATGGCCGTCGAAAATTCGATCGAAGGCGCCAACCGTCTGCGCAAGCAGGAACTGATTTTCGCCATGCTCAAGAATCAAGCCAAAAAAGGCGTGAGCATTTTCGGCGAAGGCACCCTGGAGGTGCTGCCCGATGGCTTCGGTTTCCTGCGCTCGCCGGATACCTCGTATCTGGCCAGCCCGGACGATATCTACATTTCCCCATCGCAGATCCGCCGCTTCAATCTGCATACTGGCGACAGCATCGAAGGCGAAATTCGCATCCCCAAGGATGGCGAGCGCTACTTTGCCCTGGTCAAGGTCGATAAGGTCAACGGCGAAGCACCGGAAAATTCCAAGAACAAGATCCTGTTTGAAAACCTCACGCCGCTGTTCCCGACCGAGCCGCTGCTGCTGGAACGCGACATCAAGGCCGAGGAAAACATCACCGGCCGCATCGTCGACATGATCGCGCCGATTGGCAAAGGCCAGCGTGGCCTGCTGGTGGCCAGCCCGAAATCCGGCAAGACCGTGATGCTGCAGCACATTGCCCACTCGATTGCGGCGAACCACCCGGATGTGGTGATGATTGTGCTGCTGATCGACGAACGACCAGAAGAAGTGACCGAAATGACGCGCTCGGTGCGCGGTGAAGTGGTGGCATCAACATTTGACGAGCCTGCCACGCGCCACGTGCAAGTGGCAGAAATGGTGATTGAAAAAGCCAAACGTCTGGTTGAACACAAAAAAGACGTGGTGATTCTGCTCGATTCGATCACCCGTCTGGCGCGCGCCTACAATACCGTCATTCCGTCCTCCGGCAAGGTGCTTACCGGCGGTGTCGATGCCAATGCCCTGCAACGTCCGAAACGCTTTTTCGGCGCGGCGCGTAATATCGAAGAAGGTGGCAGCCTGACCATTATCGCCACCGCGCTGATCGACACCGGCAGCCGCATGGACGATGTGATCTACGAGGAATTCAAGGGCACCGGCAACATGGAAATTCACCTCGATCGGCGCATGGCGGAAAAACGTCTGTACCCGGCGATTAACGTGAACCGCTCCGGTACCCGCCGCGAAGAACTGTTGATCAAGGCCGATGTGCTGCAAAAAATCTGGGTTTTGCGCAAACTGCTGTACCCAATGGACGACCTCGACGCGATGGAGTTTTTGCTCGACAAAGTTCGCGCCACCAAAAACAACGCCGACTTTTTCGATTCCATGCGCAGCGGCCGTTAAGCCAGTCTGCGATAAGGTCTTGCCCAAACAGGGATTTTGCCGGATAATCTCGCCTTTCCGCGTACACGCCGCGGTCACTTGAGGAAAAATCATGAAAGCCGATATTCACCCAACTTATAATGAAATCAACGTGACTTGTAGCTGCGGCAACAAGTTCGCAACCCATTCGACCATGTCCAAAGACCTGCACGTCGAAGTGTGTTCGGAGTGCCATCCGTTCTACACCGGCAAGCAGAAGATCGTTGATACCGCCGGTCGCGTTGAGAAGTTCCGCCAGAAATACGGCATGAAATAAGCGCGCATGACGCGTTTACAAAAAGGCAGCTGCGGCTGCCTTTTTGTTTTTTTACGGTAGAATTCTGCGCACCATCCACCCCGCGTGTGTTCGTCCTCATGGAACAAACCGATCTCGCCGAAGTTACTCAAATTGAAATCTGACTGGTGGAATAAAATCCGATTGAGCCAACCCTGGCGCAGCGTCGTGCCGTCTTTATTGATGCTGGTGCTGGTGTTTGCCTGGCTGCTGCCCGGTCTGGTCGGCCACGACCCGTGGAAAGGCGACGAGTCGCGCAGTATCGGCTTCGTCCACAGCCTGTTGTCAGGCGCGCCGGACGCGATCCCCACGCTGGCGGGCACCGCCATGCCGCTCAATCCGCCGCTGTTCAGCTGGGTGGCAAGCGGTTTCGCGCAAGCCTTGTCGGGCTGGTTGCCGGTGCACGACGCAGCGCGGCTGGCCGGTGGCTTTTTCATTTTCCTCACCCTTGTGTTCGTCGGCCTGACCGGCCGCTTACTGTACGGTTCTGAACACGGTCGACTCGCGGTGCTGGTGCTGATCGGCAGTGTCGGGCTGCTGGTACGTGCGCACGAAGCGATTCCGCAAAGTGCGCTACTGGCGGGGTTTGCGCTGGCCGGTTATGGGCTGGCGCTGGGCCTGCGCCACCCCTATATCGGTGGGGCATTGGCAGGCACCGGCATTGGTGTGGCGTTCATGAGCATCGGGTTGGTCGAGGCACTGGCTTTACTCATCACCGCGCTGTTGCTTCCGGTCGCGTCGCCCGCCTGGCGCACCCGTACCTATCTCAAATCGGCTGCGCTGCTGGTGCTGGCGGCGGCACCGTGGTTCATTATCTGGCCACTGACCTTGTACCAGCAGGCACCGGCGGTGCTGGCCGAATGGTGGCATGGCTACGCGATGGGGCGGTTTGCCGTGTTCACGCCGCAGGGCACCCTCGGCACCACCTATTACCTGACGTTTCTGCCCTGGTTCAGCTGGCCAGCCTGGCCGTTGGCGTTGTGGGCAGTGTGGAAAGCGCGCCGCCATGATCTGGGCGCGCCCGGCATTAGCCTGCCGCTACTGATGTTTGTCAGCTTTCTGACGCTGCTGTCGTTCACCAGTTATCCGCGTGAAGTCAATGCGTTGCCGCTGCTGTTGCCGCTGGCGTGGCTGGCGGCGGGCAGCACCTACACCTTGCGGCGGGGCGCGGCGAATGCGCTGTACTGGTTTGCCATGATGACATTTCTGGTGATTGTCGCGGCCGCCTGGGTGTACTGGAGCGCGTTCGACCTGGGATTTCCGGCGCGCTTGTCGGCACACGTACACAAGGTGCAGCCCGGTTATGCCGCTGCCTTCCGCCCCTTTATGGTCGTCATTGCGCTGGCCTATACGCTGGGCTGGCTGGCGCTGCTGGTGCTGCTCAAGCGCTCGCCGCAGCGCCCGCTGATTGCCTGGGCGGCGGGCATTACGCTGGCGTGGGGACTGGCCGCCAGCCTGTTCATGCAGCCGGTCAATGCGCGCATGAGCTACCGCGCCATGATCGCCGATCTGGAACCGGCGCTGCCGCAGCAGGGCTGTATCGCCAGCCAGGAGGTCAGCGAAGCGGTGCGTGCCATGCTGGATTACTACATCGACGTGCGCACCGTGCCGAGTGGTGAAAAAAACGCGGGGCGCTGCCGTACCCTATTGATTCAGGGTGACGAAAACCGCTCGCCTAATCTGCCGCAAGGGCAGTGGCACGAAATCTGGCAAGGCCATCGCCCGGGTAACCGTTCCGAGCGTTTTTATCTGTTTCAACGCGACGCCGTCGTTGCGCATGCCAACGCCGCCCGTTAGCGCCATTATTCTTGCTGGCGGGGCGGGACGGCGCATGGGCGGGCAGGATAAAGGCCTGATCATGTTGGCCGGGCGACCGCTGGTGGCACACGTGGTGCAGCGCATCGCGCCGCAAGTGGCCGAAATCCTCATTAGCGCCAACCGTAATCTGAGCGATTACCAGGCGTTGGGCTATCCGGTTCTGTGTGATGCCAGCCCGGACTTGCAGGGGCCGCTGGCCGGGTTGTTGAGCGGCTTGCGTGCGGCGCAACACGAGTGGCTGCTGAGCGTGCCGTGCGATACGCCATTGCTTCCGGTTAATTTGGTGACCGAACTTCTCAAGCCGCTGCTGGCCGACGAAGCCGATATCACCGTCGCGCAGGCGGGCGACCGCAGGCATCACGTGGTGATGCTGTGCCGACGCGATCTGGCGGCGGATTTGCAGACCAGCTTGAGTGCAGGCGTGCGTGCAGTACACGCCTGGCAAGCACAACACCGCACGCTGGCGGTGACATTTCCCGATGCGGCAGCATTTGCCAACCTTAACCAGCCGGATGATCTGGCTCGTCTGCGTTGAAACTCAATGCACGCGCGGCAGGGTGACGATGTATTCAGCGGGTACGTGCCAATACTTGGCGATGGCCTGCGCCCGGTCCTGATCTTCCGGATGCACGAATACCATCATCTGCGCGTCGTGCTGCAACGCCCAGGTTTCCAGTGCCTGCCAGCGCCGTCCGCATGATTCCTCGCCCAGATCGGTACTGACTTCGACCAGCGCCAGGGTTTCGCCCGCCAAACCGGGACGGCGCGCCTGAATGTCGGGCTGCAAATGCACGTTAAGAATCGGAATCGCAAGCTCATCCGGTTCACGGTAGCCCGCCAGGTCGTGTACGGCGAACTCGGCGTTGCCCATGCGTTGCAGGGTTTCAACACTGGACTTGAGCATGGCTTCGCGTTCCATCTGAACCGCGTCGGGTAACATGGAAATGTGCATGATGATGAACTCCTGAGGTGAAAGAACACTTCAATATAGACTACATAGGCCGCCTGCTTCACTGAGCCTGTGCCTGTTTTCCGGGTTAAAATGCATTTTTTATTCGCGCCCATCCTGCCATGCCCGTCAATCTCGCTGCGCCTGTTGCCGACCAACTTCTGCCCGTTGCGGGCGTCACGCTGGGCATAGCCAGTGCCGGTATTAAAAAGCCCGGAAAACGTGATATCACGCTGATACAGCTCGCCTCCGGCAGCCGCGTGGCAGGCGTATTCACGCAAAATCGCTTTTGCGCGGCACCGGTTATCGTGGCCAAACGACACCTGCAGAAAGCCGCCCCGCGGGCGCTGATCATCAATACCGGCAACGCCAACGCGGGCACCGGCGAGCCCGGCATGCAGGCCAGCAAGGCCGTATGCGAGGCGGTCGCATCGTTGCTGGGCTGCGCTGAACGCGAAGTGTTGCCGTTCTCCACCGGCGTCATCATGGAGCTGCTGCCCGCCGACAAGGTGATCCAGGCGTTGCCTGCTGCGGTGGCCGACTGCCGCGCCGACAACTGGTTTGCCGCCGCCAACGCCATCATGACCACCGATATCGTCGCCAAGGCGGTGTCCAGGCAGGCGGTCATTGGTGGTAAAACCATCACCCTCACCGGTATGGCCAAGGGCTCCGGCATGATCCATCCCAACATGGCGACCATGCTGGGCTACCTCGCCACCGATGCGGCGGTAAGCCAGGCCGCACTGGATGTCATGCTCAAGCACGCGGCAGATCATTCGTTCAACTGCATCACCGTGGACGGCGACACCTCCACCAATGACGCGTTCATGCTGATTGCCACCGGCCAGGCGGGCAACGCCGAGATTGATGCGCTGGACAGTGTGGATTATCAGGCGCTGGCCGCCGCTGTCACGGAAGTCTCCACGCTGCTGGCGCAGGCCATCGTGCGCGACGGCGAGGGCGCGACCAAATTTATGAGCATCCATGTCGAAGGCGGCACCAGCCGCGACGAATGCCGCAAAATCGGCTACGCCATCGCCCATTCGCCGCTGGTCAAAACCGCCTTTTTTGCGTCTGACCCCAACCTCGGGCGCATTCTCGCGGCGATTGGTTACGCCGGGGTGGACGACCTCGACGTGAATGCGCTGCAACTCTATCTGGATGACGTGCTGGTGGCCGAACACGGCGGCCGCGCAGCGAGCTATCAGGAAGCCGACGGCCAGCGCATCATGCGGCAAGCCGAGATCGGTATCCGCGTGGTGCTCAACCGCGGTGATGCCGACGCCACGCTGTGGACCTGCGATTTTTCCTACGACTACGTGAAAATCAATGCCGAATACCGCAGTTGACCTGAGTGCATTGTTAACCCGCGCCGAGTCCGTGCTGGCGCGGCTCGAAGCCTGGCTGCCTGCCGCACCGCCCGCGACCGATTGGCAGGCGACGGCGTACCGCTGGCGCAAGCGCGGTGACAACGGCTGGCTCGAAGCCGTGGCGCACCCGCATGTCATCGAAGCCACGCACCTCACCGGCATCGACGAGCAAAAACAGCGCATCGAGCAGAATACGCGCCAGTTCGTCGCCGGTCGTCCGGCCAACAACGTGCTGCTGACCGGCGCGCGCGGCACCGGTAAATCCTCGCTGGTGAAAGCGCAACTCACGCAGTTTGCCGCCAAGGGTCTGCGCTTGATCGAGGTCGACAAACAGCACCTGGTCGATCTGGCCGACATCACCGCGCAACTCGCCGGGCGCAAGCAACGTTACATCCTCTTCTGCGACGACCTGTCGTTCGAGGCCAGCGAACCCGGCTACAAGGCACTCAAGGCCGTGCTCGACGGCAGCATCGCCGCGCCGCCTGACAACGTACTGATTTACGCCACCTCCAACCGACGCCATCTGATGCCTGAATATATGGCGGAAAATGCCCTCACCCGGCATGTGGACGGCGAGGTTCACCCGGACGAAGCGGTGGAAGAAAAAGTCTCGCTGTCCGAGCGTTTCGGCCTGTGGCTGTCGTTCTACCCGTTCGACCAGGACGCCTACCTCGCCATCGTCGATACCTGGATAGCAGCCCTGGGCGTGACCGTCAAAGACCCAGCCCTGCTGCGCCGCGCCGCGCTGCAATGGTCGCTCGAACGCGGTGCGCGCTCGGGTCGCGTGGCGTGGCAGTTTGCGCGGGATTATGCGGGGCGACAGGGTAAATTTCGCCGTAAGACCCCCTGAGGCTGTTTTGGTGAGCGGCAAGGTGCTTAGCGCACAGGCAGACCAGGGTGACGTGAGTCAGGACCCGGCCGACAAAGACTGACCACGTTTAAGCTTAAAAGCCCGCATGGCAGCATGCGGGCTTTTTTTCGCCTTTAAGTCTGCCGTAATAATTGCCCGCGTAATCTCCCCAACATGAGCATGCATCACGTGCATGCCATGTAAATAAAGGGGAAAAATCATGAACAAGTTATTGAACCGCGTACCGGAAGTGACATTGTTTTTCTGGGTCATCAAAATCATGGCCACGACCGTCGGCGAAACCGCAGCGGATTTCCTGTCTGCCACGCTTAATCTGGGGCTGGGCATCACCTCTTACGTCATGGGCGGCCTGCTGGTGCTGGCGCTGCTGGTGCAATTCAGGTTGAAACGCTACGTGCCGACAAGTTACTGGCTGGTGGTGGTGCTGGTCAGCGTCCTCGGCACGCTGATCACCGACCGGCTGGTGGACGAGGCAGGGATCAGCCTGATGACCACCAGCATTGCCTTCGCTGTGGCATTGGCGGCGACGTTCGCGCTCTGGTATGCGAGCGAAAAAACCTTGTCGATCCACTTCATCTTTACCGCCAAACGCGAGCTGTTTTACTGGGCGGCGATCCTGTTCACCTTCGCGCTGGGTACAGCGGCGGGAGATTTGTTTGCCGAAGGCATGAAGCTCGGTTACGGGCCGTCGGCGCTGATTTTCGGTGCGGTGATTGCGGCGATTACGCTTGCGCATTACGTGTTCAAGCTCAACGCGGTGCTGGCGTTCTGGCTAGCGTATATCCTCACCCGTCCGTTCGGCGCGTCGATGGGCGATCTGCTGTCGCAGCCGGTTGCCAACGGCGGGTTGGGGCTGGGCACGGTGAACACCAGCGCGGTGTTTCTGGTGGTGATTGTCGGTCTGGTGAGTTATGTCACTGTGCAGCACAAGCAGCGGCTGGCAGCCGTGACAGTTGCACAATGAAGCCGGTAGTGGCGACCCTGATGCGTGCGTCCCAGCCACTGAAAATGTCCGCGCTGGTGGTGTTGCTGGGCACGCTGTCCGCCTGCGCCAGCTACACGCCGCAACCCTTGCCGCAGACCTTCAACGCGCCGTCCTCGGCCAATGCCATCAACATTGACCCGGCGCAACTGCCGTTTCGCAGCCTGTCCAGTCATCTGTTCAACCCGGCTGACGGGTTGGACATGACCGAGGTGGCGATGCTGGCGGTGGTGAACAATCCGCAGCTGCGCCAGTCGCGTGACGCGCTTGGCATTGCGCGCGCCCAGTCGTTTGCCGCAGGGCTATTGCCCGACCCGCAGCTGTCCGTGACCGGCGACCGCCCGACCAACGGCACGGCGACCAATACCAATGCCTTCAACCTTAATCTGAGCTACGACGTCAACGCGCTGTTGCAGCGTTCGTCGCGCGTCGGCTCGGCCAAGGCGGATGTGCGCCGCATCAATCTGGAACTGCTGTGGCAGGAATGGCAGACGGTGAGTCAGGCGCGGCTGCTGTTTACCCGGCTCAGTGCGCAAACGCAGCTGATGGCGCAGTTGCAGGCGGCGCGCACGCTGCTG
>DMQT01000073.1 GCA_003455595.1 Betaproteobacteria bacterium | reverse complement strand
GATTGCGCCACCAGTAGATGCTCATGCCGGCCAGCGACAGCGAAAACGTCAGGAACACATTGACGCCGTACAGCACCACCAGCAGGGTGACGCTGCCGTGGCTCCATAGCAGGATGCCGATGGCGGCGAGTGCCATCAGCATCACGCCGTTGCGCGTCACCAGGCGGCTCGATAAGTAGCTGAACTGGTGTGGTACCCAACGGTCGGCGGCCATGTTGGCGAGTACGGCCGGGCCGCCGAGAAAACCGGTATTGGCGGCAACAAACAGCAGTCCGGCTTCCAGCGCCAGTACGACCGGCAGGCCGATGCCCGACCAATCTATGCCGCCCAGCGTCCAGCTCTTGAGGATGTCGTTGAATACCACCGCATTGAGTGTCTGGCCGGGCACGTGGTGCACGTCCCATAACAGATACAGCATGATGATGCCGCTGGCGGTAAAGGCGAGCGACACGGCAAGGTAGAACATGGTCCACTTGCCGGTGCGCGCGCGCGGCTCGGCCAGCGTATTGACGTTGTTGGAGACCGCTTCCAGCCCGGTGTATGTACCGCCGCCGGTGGAGTAGGCCAGCAACAGGTGTGAAATGACGAACGCCCAGCCAAGTTGCGAGCTGAGGTTGAAAGTTTCCTGCGTGGTGTCGTGCAGCAGGGTAGGCAAGCGGGCGCTGTGGAAAAAGATGCCGTAGACGATCAGTACCAGATGGGTCAGTACAAAGCCGACAAAGATTGGCAGCAGAAATTTGATCGACTCTTTCATGCCCCGCAGGTTGAGGATCACCAGCAGCAGCACGAAACCCAGACTGGTAGCCAGTTTGAACGGCTGTGCCGAGACTGGCAGCAGCGAAAATAACGCATCGGCGCCGCTCGCCACCGAGATGGCGATGGTCAACACATAGTCCACAATCAGCGCCGCGCCCGACACCAGTCCGGCATACGGGCCGATCAGTTTTGTAGCCACTTTATAACCGCCGCCGCCGCTGGGGAACAGCTCGATCACCTGGTTGTAGGCGAAGGAGATAATGAATACGGTAATCGCTGTGGCAATCGCCAGATACAGCGCCAGGTGGGTGTGCTGGCCGAGTGCGAGGAAGGCTTCTTCGGGGCCGTAGCAGGACGACGACAGGCCGTCCGCGCCCAATCCGACCCAGGCAAAGAAGGCGATCAGTGCGATGTGGCGACGGGTATCGGGACTCATCGGGTCGCGCGCGGGACCGAGAATTTTTACGCGCAGCGTTTGAAGTAGTGGCATGAGTAACGAATGTTAGTGATGTCGGTCAATTTATTTGCGAGATTTGCGCTTTGTCCCAGGCAGCGCCTAGCGTAGAATAGCACTCGGCGGGCCTCCCCGCATTGCAAGGCGGTGAACCTGGTCAGATCCGGAAGGAAGCAGCCACAGCTGTTTATTGCAAGTGCCGGGGGTCAGGCTCGCCACTCTCAACCTCATTACATTCTCAAAGCGCTTTCTGATACGGGAGACGATGCCGATATGAAGCTCAAATCAACGCAATTTGTGTTGTTGTTTATGCTCGCCGGCCTGGCTGCGCCTGCGAGTGCGGTAGACGGCGTCTCGCTGGAGCTGGGCCATGGTGACAGAACCAGCATGGGGCGCGTCGGCGTGCAATGGGACTGGAATCCACGCTGGCAGCTGAGTCAAAATCTGGTCGCGTCCGGTTATTGGGATGCCAGCCTGGGTTATTGGCGCGGCGACAGCAGCACGGCAGGTGCACGCGATATTTACGATTTTGGCATCACGCCGGTGGTGCGCTTGAGCCGGGGCAACCCCACCGGCTGGTACGCCGAGGCCGGCATCGGTGCGCACTTGCTTTCGGAAACGCAAATCAACGATCACCGCCGTTTTAGTACCGCGTTTCAGTTTGGCGACCATGTCGGCGTGGGCCTGCGTTTTGGTCAACGCGGCGAATATGATCTGGGATACCGCTTTCAGCATCTGTCCAACGCCGATATCAAAAAGCCCAACGATGGCATCAATTTCAGCCAGATCCGTTTTTCCTACCACTTTTAAACCTGGCCCAGTCCCGTGACCCAAGTCCTTGCGCGCAAATGGCGTCCCCGTTTATTTGCGGATCTCAAAGGCCAGGCGCATGTGGTGCAGGCATTGTCCAATGCGCTGACGCAAAACCGCCTGCACCATGCCTATCTGTTTACCGGCACGCGCGGCGTCGGCAAGACCACGGTGGCGCGCATCCTCGCCAAGTGCCTGAATTGCGAAACCGGCATCACGCCCACGCCGTGTGGCGTGTGTTCGGCGTGTACTCAGATTGACGCCGGGCGCTTTGTCGATCTGATCGAGCTCGACGCTGCGTCGAATACCGGCATCGACAACATGCGCGAGGTACTGGATAACGCGCAGTACCTGCCGACGGTGGGACGCTTCAAGGTGTACATCATCGACGAAGTGCACATGCTGTCGAAGGCGGCGTTCAATTCCATGCTGAAGACGCTGGAAGAGCCGCCCGAGCATGTCAAATTCATTCTAGCCACCACCGACCCGCAAAAAATCCCCGTCACCGTGTTGTCGCGCTGCCTGCAGTTCAACCTCAAGCAGATGACGCCCGACATGGTGAGCACACATCTGGGCGAAGTCCTGGCCGCCGAACAGGTGGCGTTCGAGCCCGCCGCGCTGCGTTTCATTGCGCGTGCCGCCAGCGGCAGCATGCGCGATGCGCTGTCCTTGCTCGATCAGGCCATTGCCTACGGCGGCGGACAAGTTAACGAGGACACGGTACGCACCATGCTGGGGGCGATTGACCAGCGCTATTTGTTCAGCTTGCTGCAGGCGCTGGCGGTGGGTGACGGCGCGGCGCTGCTGCATGAAGCCGAGCAAATGGCCGCGCGCAGCATTGCGTTTGACGCGGCGCTGCAGGCGCTCGCCACGCTGCTGCATCAAATCGCGCTGGCGCAGACCGTGCCCGCTGCGCTGCCCGACGACTTGCCCGAATATGCCGCCATCCTCGAACTGGCGCAGCAGCTTGATGCCGAAAGCGTGCAGCTGTATTACCAGATTGCCATTCTCGGGCGACGCGACCTGGCGCTGGCGCCGGACGAGTTTGCCGGATTCAGCATGAGCTTGTTGCGCATGCTGGCGTTTCGGCCAAGCAACGGCACAGCCACTCTGGCGGCACCCCGTCCGGCACCCAGCGCGGTTCCCGTGCCACGTCCGGTTGCGGCATTGCAGGCGCGTGAACCCGCTGCGCCCGCATTGACGGCTGCGCCGCCCAAGGCTGCAGACGTTGTCGTCGTGTCTGAACCGGCGCCCGAACCGGTTGCGGTGCCGAGTGTGCCCGCGCCGTCGATCGCTTTCGACGGCGACTGGGCGGCATTGCTGAATCAGCTGAAACTCGGCGGCCAGGCGCGCATGCTGGCAGTACACAGCGAGCTGGAAGGCTTTGACGGCGACCGCTTGCGCCTGCGCGTACCCACTGAACACAAACACCTGGCCGAGAAATCCTATCAGGACAAATTGCGCGAAGCCTTGAGCACGCATTTCGTCCGCGCCATGCAATTGAGCGTGAGTCTGGTGGAGGGCCAGGCCAACACCCCGGTACGCCAGCAAAATGAAGCGCGCGCCGCGCGTCAGGTCGAAGCCGAAACGGCCATCGCCAACGACCCATTTGTACAAGACCTCGTGCAGCAGTTCGATGCACGGGTCCTCGAAGTCAAACCCATCGCAAAGGAGCAGTAAAGATGTTGAAAGGCGGCATAGGCAACATGATGAAGCAGGCCCAGCAAATGCAGGAAAACATGAAAAAGATGCAGGAAAAGCTTGCCGAAGTCGAAGTTGAGGGCGTGGCCGGTGCGGGTATGGTCAAGGTGCTGATGACCTGCCGCAATGACGTGCGCCGCGTCACCATCGACCCCAGTCTGATGAGCGACGACAAGGACATGCTCGAAGACCTGATCGCCGCCGCCATGAACGACGCCGTGCGCAAGGCCGAAGCCACCACGCAGGAAAAAATGGCTGGCTTCACTTCCGGGCTGAATCTGCCGCCGGGGTTCAAGCTGCCGTTCTAAGCTGTACGTATGAAATCCCCCACCAGTCTCGAACGCCTGATCGAAGCCCTGCGCGTGCTGCCCGGCGTCGGGCCGAAATCCGCCCAGCGCATGGCCTACCACCTGCTGCAACGCGACCGCAACGGCGCCGCCCGACTCGGCCAGATGCTGGAACAGGCGCTGGTCAAGTTGCAGCACTGCGAGAAATGCAACGATTTGACCGAGGACACGCTGTGTGCGGTTTGTGCCTCAGCGGAGCGTAACCCGGCGCAACTGGCGGTGGTCGAGATGCCCGCCGACCTGATGATGATGGAGCAGACGCAGAGCTATAACGGCCTGTATTTCGTGCTGATGGGGCGGCTGTCACCGCTCGATGGCGTTGGCCCGCGTGAAATCCACCT
This sequence comes from Betaproteobacteria bacterium, assembly GCA_003455595.1. Classification (GTDB taxonomy): domain Bacteria; phylum Pseudomonadota; class Gammaproteobacteria; order Burkholderiales; family Sulfuriferulaceae; genus Sulfuriferula. The sequence goes on along the minus strand of DMQT01000073.1, from coordinate 1,261 downwards.
CGACCGACTGATCCAGCGCGCGGCCGACGGCGTGGTGCAGGAAGTCGTCCTCGCCACCAACTTCACCACCGAAGGCGAAGCCACTGCCCATGCCATTGCCGAACTGCTGCGCGCCCGTGGCCTCAAGGTCACCCGCATCGCGCGCGGCGTGCCGGTGGGCGGCGAGCTGGAGCACGTCGATTCCGGCACGCTGGCGCAGGCGGTACTGGATCGGCGCGACTGGGTTTAACGTGAAAAGAATTGAGTATCTGTCATGCGTGGTTGATTTCAGCCAGAAACTGGATGACGCAAAAATATGCACTGGTGTTGAATTGTAAATACGTGAATGTCTCTGATGTGCCAGGAACGGACCGACCGGGTGATCACTGCGACGGTCCGGTCATCAGGTATAACAGCCTTTCAAGTTCTATCGGAATACTTCAAAGCGAGATGACTGTGGCGATTACCACAATGCTGCGGTTTGGCCGAAGAGGCAATTCCATTTGTCGAGCGGAACATCTGCATTCTCGTCGTTTAAGGACTGTCTTATATTCAACTCCCCACGACAGTCGTTAGAGGGAGCGCCACATCGTGAGGCCGCCTCCATCATCTCGCGGTATGGGAAAGCGCCATTCCCTTGTCGATATTTTTTACATAATTCAGCATGCCCATACACGCCTCTACCTCAATTTCCACTATTTTATTTGCAAATTCATTGGGTTGCATGCCTTCAGTCAAATTCGAGCACGCATATTGCTATGATCTACGCGCAAGCGTTTTCCACTGAGTTGCTGCACCATCGCAACCCCATATAATTCTCTACTATAAGGAAACAAGCATGACGCGCCCATGGCAATTCATTCTCCTCCTCGCCACGCTGGCTGTCATGCCAACTGTGGCGTCTGCCACGGTCATCACGATGGGCCAAACAGCGATTTTCAATTTCGACTTTTCATCCAACAACCCACCCCCATACGCGTTTATAGTTATCCTTATAGGAACCGAACTCACCCCAATCGCCTCCCAGGCCACCCCTCCCACAGCCTCTGGCTACTGGCAGGTCTTCGATGGGTTGAACGGTTCGGGCACCTCGGCCGACCTTACCCCATTTGCTGTTAGCGTACCTATCCTTGAGCTCCACTTTTCACAGGCCCCTATACTGATGGACGGTATCTTCTCGGTGGTTTTCTCTATAACCCAAGGCATCGCGAACGTAAATGCGGGTGCATTTTCACAAACCCTATATCCCAACGGTCCCATCTCTGGATTAGACGTGACACAA
>DMQT01000176.1:6459-6647 GCA_003455595.1 Betaproteobacteria bacterium | reverse complement strand
GGCGCCCATCAAAGCGTCCAGGTTGGCGAAATAGCGCGCCAGATCCTTCGCCGTCTGCTCGCCGACATTGCGAATACCCAGTGCATAGATGAAACGTGCCAGGGTAGTGTGCTTGCTGTGTTCGATAGCGGCCAATAGATTGCTGGCGGACTTTTCTGCCATGCGCGCCAGATCCGCCAGATTCAGCA
>DMQT01000176.1:2173-6359 GCA_003455595.1 Betaproteobacteria bacterium | reverse complement strand
CACACCGGGCAGGTCGTCGGCATGACGAATTCACGCGCATCCGCAGGGCGCTGCGACAGCACCACCGACACCACTTCCGGGATCACATCACCGGCGCGGCGCACGCTCACCCAATCGCCGATATGCACGTCCTTGCGACGGATTTCATCCTCATTGTGCAGCGTGGCATTGGTTACCGTGACGCCGCCGACAAACACGGGTGCCAGCCGTGCCACCGGCGTCAGCGCGCCAGTGCGGCCTACTTGCACGTCAATGTCGAGTACCTGCGACAAGGCCTCTTCGGCAGGAAATTTGTGCGCAATGGCAAAGCGCGGCGCACGCGCAACAAACCCCAGCTTCTCCTGCAGCGCCAGATCGTTGACCTTGTACACCACGCCGTCGATGTCATAGGGTAATTGTGTCCGTTGCGCGCCGATCTGCTGGTAGTACGCAAGCAAGCCGTCCACGCCGTGCACCACCGCGCGTTCCCTGGCGACCGGTAGACGCAGCGCCGCCAGCTGCTGCATGGTGGCGGCATGCGTAGCGGGCACCTGCCAGTCGCCCACCGCGCCGATACCATATGCAAAAAAATGCAGCCGCCGGGTCGCTGTGACACGCGGGTCAAGCTGGCGCAACGAGCCTGCTGCAGCGTTGCGCGGGTTGGCAAATTCCTTGACGCCGCGCGCCCGCTGCTGTGCATTGAGTGTGTCAAAATCAGCCTTGAGCATCAGCACTTCACCGCGCACTTCAAGCAGACCGGGTGGATGGGCGCTGGCCAGCCGCATGGGAATCGCGCGGATAGTGCGCAGGTTGGCGGTCACGTCCTCGCCGGTGTACCCATCGCCGCGCGTGGCGCCTTGCAGAAACACGCCGTTTTCATAACTGAGGCTGATCGCCAGACCGTCAAACTTGGGTTCAACTGCGTATTCGATACGCTCCACCCCGCTGCCTTCGCGGCAACGGCGGTCAAACGCCTCGACTTCTGCTGCATCAAATGCGTTGTTGAGCGACAACATGGCGAGCCGGTGAGTGACATGCGAAAATGCTGAAACCGGCGCGGTACCGACGCGCTGAGTCGGGGAATCCGACTGTATCAGTGCTGGATACTGCGCTTCGATGGCTTGCAGCTCGCGCAGCAGCCGATCGTATTCAGCATCGGGAATCTCCGGTGCGTCGAGTGCGTAATAACTGTGGTTGTGGTATTCGATTTCCGCGCGCAATTGCTGCGCACGCTGTGCTGCCTGAAACGCTGCGTCCATTAATTAAATAGCCGCAACGCCCGCTCCCCGCCACCGGGTATGCCATATTCCTGCATACGCTGGTAAATATGTGCAAGCTGGGTGCGGATTTTGTCGATACCCGCCTGGGAAAGCGGACGGATATTGTCATCTACCAGTTGCCCGCCGAGTTTTTCGGTGAATTCGTGCGCCAATGCGGTCATCTGATCGAATGCTGCCAGACCATTCGCCACGCGCGGCAAGTCAAACAGCAGCGTTACGCCGTGGGTCATCAGTTGCGCTGCCGTATCACTGGAAAACGCAGCCGACTCGTGGTTGCATAACGAATACATGACTTCGTGCTGCGCATTGCGTTTCTGGTAGATGCCATCCTTGCCCAATAGCAGACCTGCCGCTTCGGCCAGTTCAGCAATTCTGGCACCGGAAAATACCTCGTTGCCGCGGCTCACCACGTTCAAACCGATCAGCACATCGACATCCACGCAAAACAGGTCAAGTTCGCCCGCGCGGCGCAATGCAGAAGCGATATCCGGACATTCCGCAACGCCGTTGTAGCGGCTCGCCAACTGCCGCGCCTGGGTGCACAGTTGTACCAGCTGCTCCTCGCTGGCTGCGCCGTTGCGGTCGGCCAATTGAAGCACCAGCGCAACTTCGCTATAGGCATCCTCACGCCAGCCAGCAATAGTTTCCCAGGCAGCCGAATTGACGTTATAGCCCCACCAATGCAGCGGTTTGCCAGCATGACGCAAGTGTTCCATGACGGCGTTCATCGACGAACCGGGGATCGCATCGAGCGCATGAATGCGCACTTCGTAATCCACCATGGCATCGGCGGGCGTGGCGGGTAGATCTACGAGCTTTGCGGGTTCCACTGGTATGGCCGTATGCATCTTCGGCTCAACAACTGCCAGCGGCGCATCATGCTCGGGTGCGGCGCGCGGTGGAACGGACACAACAGGGGTGTCGACAACAATTTTCGGATCAATCCGCTCGGGTTGAGCTGGCTCAAACCCGCTGCGCTGGCTGGGCGCATTGACGGCGTGCACATCTGAAACGTCAGTATGTAGCAACACGTCCTCTTGTGGCTGAAACAGGTCTTGCGACTGGCTACGGTATTTTCTTTCCTGCAACCAGTTGTACAAAACAATCGCCACGACTACCACAACTGCGACCACGATCAGGCTGATTTGCAATGGATTCATCTTTGGCTACCGTCCCCTGTGCCGCCTTGCGACACCTGCAGTTTATTATTGCCGCTTTGTGCAACCGGTAGCGTCACCGCCTGCCCCGGCTTGAGTACCTGAAAAAACACCTCGTCGTTGCGTATCATGCCGAGTTCGTTACGTGCGCGCTCACCAATCGCATCCAGCCCTTGCTTGAGGTCGCCCACTTCCGCATCCATCGCGGCGTTACGTGCGACCAGTTTAGCGTTGACCTGTTGCTGGTCGTGCAACTGTCGGCCATTGTCCCAGACCTGCATCCAGCCGCCCTTGCCGAACCACAATGGGTACTGCAAGACCAGCAGCAAAGATAACAGAATCCAGGTCATCGAGCGCATGATGACGGCGTATTACCTAGCCGATCTGATAAAACGCAGCGCGGCCGGGGTAACGCGCCATGTCGCCCAGCTCTTCTTCAATCCGCAGCAGTTGGTTGTATTTAGCCATGCGATCCGAACGCGACAGCGAGCCGGTCTTGATTTGCAGCGCGTTGGTAGCAACCGCCAGATCGGCAATCGTGGTGTCTTCGGTTTCGCCTGAACGATGTGATATCACCGATGTGTAACCCGCGCGCTTGGCGGTTTCGATGGCGTCGAAGGTTTCCGACAGGGTACCGATCTGATTCACTTTAATCAGAATCGAATTGGCAATGCCCTGGCGAATGCCTTCGCTCAGTATCTTGGCGTTGGTCACGAACAGGTCGTCGCCCACAATCTGGATGGATTTTTTCAGGCGCTGGGTGAGCACCAGCCAACCAGCCCAGTCGCCTTCAGCCATACCGTCTTCGATGCTGATGATGGGGTATTTGTCGCACCAGGCGGCGAGGTAGTCGGTCAATTGTTCGGAGCTGAGTTGCAGGCCTTCCGACTCCAGGTGGTATTTGCCATCCTTGTAGAATTCGCTGGCAGCGCAATCGACGCCGATGGCAATGTCGGTGCCGGGTACATAGCCTGCATTTTCAATCGCTTGCACCACCAGTTTCAGCGCCGCTTCGTTGGATTCGAGGTTAGGCGCAAAGCCGCCTTCGTCACCCACGGTGGTCGCCATGCCGAGGTCATCGAGCAGTTTTTTCAGCGCGTGGAACACTTCCGCACCGTAGCGCAGCGCTTCGCGGAAACTCGGCGCGCCAAGCGGAATAATCATGAATTCCTGCATGTCGATGTTGTTGTTCGCGTGCGCGCCGCCGTTGATGATGTTCATCATCGGCACCGGCAGCTGCATCGGTCCGGCACCGCCCAGATAACGGTACAGCGGCAAACCGGACTCCTCCGCAGCGGCACGCGCCACCGCCATCGACACCGCCAGAATGGCGTTGGCACCGAGGCGCGATTTGGATTCGGTGCCATCCAGTTCGATCATGGTGCGGTCGATAAAATGCTGGTCTTCGACGTCAAGGCCGATGATCGCCTCGCAGATTTCGGTGTTGACGTTTTCCACTGCGCGCAGGACGCCCTTGCCCAGGTAGCGTTGTTTGTCGCCGTCGCGCAACTCAATCGCTTCACGACTGCCGGTAGACGCACCCGACGGCACTGCGGCACGCCCCATCACGCCGGATTCCAGCAATACATCGGCTTCAACTGTCGGATTGCCGCGCGAATCCAGAATTTCACGGGCGATGACATCAACAATAGCGCTCATACTTTCAATTCCCCTAATCTCAATAATGCCGCTGTAGCGGATTGTTTATTTAATCTGATTTTCAATAAATCCACGTTGTTTCACCAGCGCATCCATCTCTTTCAGCGTGGT
>DMQT01000176.1:196-1972 GCA_003455595.1 Betaproteobacteria bacterium | reverse complement strand
GTAGCGTCGAACACCACCGGACAGCCAGTGTCGCGCATCACCATCAGCGAACGCATGTCCGACACCAGATTGTTGTAACCGAACGATACACCCCGCTCGCACACCATGATGTTGTCCTGCCCACCGTTGGCAGCACGCGCCTTGTCGACCACGTTTTTCATGTCCCACGGCGCCAGGAACTGGCCTTTTTTGATATTTACCGGCTTGCCGGCGCACGCCACGGCGTGAATGAAATCGGTCTGGCGGCACAGAAATGCGGGGGTTTGCAGCACGTCCACCACCGCCGCCACTTCGGCGATTTCTTCGATGCTGTGGACGTCAGTCAGCACCGGCACACCGATTTCACGCTTCACGTCGGCCAGAATCTGCAGCCCGGCGCTCATGCCCGGGCCACGGAACGACACGCCGGAACTGCGATTGGCCTTGTCATACGAAGATTTGTAGATAAACGGTACGCCCAGCTCAGCGCAGATTTCTTTCAACGCGCCAGCAGTGTCCATCGCCATCTGGCGCGATTCGACCACACACGGGCCGGCAATCAGGAACAGGGGCTGATCCAGCCCGGCTTCAAATCCGCATAACTTCATGCTTTAACTCCTTGATACGTGAGCGCAGCCGTTGCAAACGCTTTAAACAGCGGATGTCCGTCACGCGGGGTAGAGGTAAATTCCGGGTGGAACTGGCAACCGATGAACCACGGATGGTCTGGCAGCTCGATCATCTCGCACAGGCCGTCGCTAGCGGATAGCCCACTAACCTTCAATCCTGCCTGCTGCAACTGCGGCAGCAAAGCGCCGTTCACTTCGTAGCGGTGACGGTGGCGCTCGGTGATTTCATCGTGGCCATATACGGTATGTGCCAGCGAACCGGCTTCAAGCCTGCACACCTGACCACCCAGCCGCATGGTGCCGCCCAGGTTGGAGTCTTCAGAACGCGTCTCGACCTGTCCGGCAGCATCTTTCCATTCAGAAATCAGTGCCACGATCGGGTGCGTGGTCGCGGGTTCAAACTCCGTGCTATGCGCGTCGCTCATACCTGCCTTGTGGCGTGCGTATTCCACCACTGCCAACTGCATACCAAGGCAGATGCCCAGGTACGGCACCTTGTTTTCGCGTGCAAACTGAATCGCGGCAATCTTGCCCTCTACGCCGCGCTTGCCGAAGCCACCTGGCACCAGAATCGCGTCCATACCGTCCAGGCACGCCACGCCGTCTTTTTCGATCTGCTCGGAATCGAGGTAATGAATATTGATCTGGGTGCGGGTATGAATACCGGCATGGATCAGCGCTTCGGACAGCGATTTGTAAGACTCTGTCAGGCCCACGTACTTGCCCACCATGGCGATGTCGATGGTGTGCTGCGGATGCTCCAGCGCTTCGACCAAACCATTCCACATGCTCAAATCGGCGGGCGGCGGGCTGATGCCGAACTTGCGGCAGACGATTTCGTCCATGCCCTGCTCGCGCAGCATTTCTGGAATCTTGTAAATACTGTCCACATCGTGCACCGACACCACTGCGCCAGGTTCCAGATTGGTGAACAACGCAATTTTGCGGCGCTCCTCGTCGGGTAAAGGCCGGTCACCACGACACAGCACCACATCGGGCTGGATACCGATCTCGCGCAGCTCTTTCACCGAGTGCTGGGTCGGTTTGGTTTTGACCTCGCCGGCCTTACCCAGATAAGGCACCAGCGTGAGGTGGATGTAGCAGGTGTTGTTGCGCCCCTCTTGCAAGCCCATCTGGCGAATGGCTTCGAGGAACGGCAGCGATTCGA
>DMQT01000176.1:0-123 GCA_003455595.1 Betaproteobacteria bacterium | reverse complement strand
GCGCATGGGTGAAGCGCTCATAATGACCGAGATCGAGGTCGGTTTCAGCACCATCCTCGGTGACAAACACTTCACCGTGCTGGAACGGACTCATGGTGCCAGGATCCACATTGATATAAGGAT
>DMQT01000139.1:2083-3106 GCA_003455595.1 Betaproteobacteria bacterium | reverse complement strand
GCGCCGAAAGCGCGATCCAGCACTACATTGCGGCCTTTAGGGCCAAGGGTCACTTTAACGGCATCGGCCAGAATGTTCACGCCGATCATCATTTTTTGGCGCGCTACGTCGCCGAATTTTACGTCTTTTGCAGGCATTTTTAGCTCCTAATACTGTGAATCAAATGGATTGCGTTGGCAGGTCGAATTACTCGACGATGCCCATGATGTCTTCTTCGCGCATCACCAGCACTTCGTCGCCATCGAGCTTGACGGATTGGCCAGAATATTTGCCGAACAGCACACGGTCGCCGACTTTTACGTCCAGCGGGCGCACTTTACCGTCGTCACCGACTTTGCCCTTGCCCACGGCCAGCACTTCGCCCTGGTCCGGTTTTTCGGTGGCGCTATCGGGAATCACGATGCCGGAAGCGGTCTTGCGTTCTTCTTCCATGCGTTTAACAATCACGCGGTCATGCAGCGGACGAATTTTCATTGCTCTAATCTCCTGGAAAAAATCGCTGAATCAAAGCTTGCATCAAACGGTGAGGCAAGCCAAAAATGGATTCAGCCGAGGATGCTGTTAGCACTCTTGGCTGAGGAGTGCTAATAATAGGGGCGCAAGCTGTTAATTTCAAGGTTTACATGAAAAATTCATATTGGTTGACGCGCAGTCGTGAGGCGGTCTGGCACCCCTGCACACAGATGAAACAACTGGAAGACGTCCCGCCGCTGCCGATTGCGCGAGGGCAAGGCGTATGGCTGTACGACTTCGAAGGCAAGCGTTATCTGGACGCGGTATCGAGCTGGTGGGTGAACCTGTTCGGCCATTGCAATCCGCGCATCAACGCTGCGTTACGCGACCAGCTGGAGCAGGTCGAGCACGTCATGCTGGCCGGATTGACGCACGCGCCAGTGATTGAATTGTCCGAACGGCTGGCGCAGTTGACTGGGCTGGGGCACGCATTCTATGGCTCGGATGGCGCATCGGCGGTAGAAATCGCGCTGAAGATGAGCTTTCATTATTGGCGCAACAGCGGCCAGC
>DMQT01000139.1:328-1824 GCA_003455595.1 Betaproteobacteria bacterium | reverse complement strand
GAACAAGCCGACATCACGGCGGATTTCATCTGCCTGTCCAAAGGCATCACCGGCGGCTATCTGCCGCTGTCGGCGGTGCTCACCACCGACGCCATCTACGGCGCGTTTTACGACGACGCCACCGCGCGCGGTTTTTTGCATTCACACTCATATACCGGCAATGCACTCGCCTGCCGCGCCGCGCTGGCGACGCTGGATATTTTTGCGCAGGATGATGTGATTGCCAGCAACCAGAGCAAGGCAGCGCAATTCAATCGTGCCGCTGAAGCATTGCGTCAGCATCCGCGCGTCAGCAATTTCCGCAATACTGGCATGATCTGGGCATTCGAAGTGGACGGCGTTAGTGCCGGATTCGCAGGTCGCTTTTATCAGGCGGCACTGGCGCAGGAAATGCTGCTGCGCCCGATTGGCAATACGGTTTACTTCATGCCGCCGTATGTCATTTCAGAAGCCGAGTTTGCGTTACTGGTCGAGCGCGTGGTGTTGATGCTGGACCAGCTGCCCGAATAAAAACAGGGCGGAACAAATTATTTCAGTGCCAAACATCCGGCCATTCCACGCATGCCGGCATCGATTTTTCGTGGCGAGCACAAGTTGATCGGTGAAGCGGCCAAGCTGTTCCCGGTTTATCTGCACGCCATTCGACTTCATCCACCACAGGAGTAACAGCATGAAAACAACGTTCACTTTATTATTATCCGGCATGGTGCTGGGCTTGAACCCTGCAATGGCAGCGGAAGATCACGCGCAGCATGGTCATGGCATGGCGCAGGATCAACGCGTGGTGCTGGCGCTTACCCCGCCGGAACGCGCCATGCTGCTGGAGGAAATGCGCGGGTTCCTGTCCGGGGTGCAGGTAATCACCAGGGCATTGGGCAAACAGGACATGCAGACCGTGGCGGTGGCGGCGCGCGGCATGGGGCAAAAAATGGTGCACGATGTGCCGCCCGCTCTGCGCGCCAAACTGCCGCCGGAATTCCGCCAGCTGGGGTTTAGCGTGCATGGCGATTTCGACCAGCTGGCGATGGACGCAGAAAGCATGAAGGACGTGAGTTACAGTCTCAGCCAGCTTTCCGCCATCCAGCAAAAATGCGTGGCTTGTCATGGCGTGTATCAGATTCAACCGCAAATGGGTATAAACGGTAGTCACTAACCGGCATAGTCAAACGACGGATCGACTCAAAACCAGATCATGAAATTAAACACTAAAACCCTGTCAATCATTGCAGCCATGGTGCTGGTACTGGCGGCATTCGTCTGGCTCCTCACTTCGCGCGGCCCACTGGCGCCGGTGGGGGTGCAGAGCGGCGCTGTCGTCCGTGTCGATTTGCGCCCCAGTGTGTTCGGCATCGGCACAGTGGAAGCGCGCCTCGCCTATGCGGTTGGCCCAACCCAGTCAGGGCGGGTGTTGCGGGTGCTGGTGGATCAGGGTGACACGGTGAAAGTCGGGACTTTGCTGGCGGAAATGGATCCGGTGGATTTGGACAAGCGCAGCC
>DMQT01000139.1:0-181 GCA_003455595.1 Betaproteobacteria bacterium | reverse complement strand
AAGGAAATGCTGGAAACGCGCAATAACGAGGCCGCGGTGGCCGAAGCCGGGCTGCTTGCGGCGCGCGCCAATGCACAGGCCGCGCGCCAGGACACGGGTCGGGCGGATGCCGAGTCACAGGGGCTGGAACAGCAGCGCAATAACCTGAAATTATTCAGCCCGGTGAACGGCGTGGTGACGG
>DMQT01000115.1:8635-8893 GCA_003455595.1 Betaproteobacteria bacterium | reverse complement strand
GGCTGACGATGCTGGCTGATGCGACTGCGGGGTCGCTGCGCAGGCGCTCAACAAACGCATTGATGCGGGCAATGGCGGCCTGGTAGTCGCCGCTAAATGGTGTCACTTCGCCGTCGAAATACAGCGCCCGTGCGGCGGCACTGGCAGGCGCGGTGGTACTTGCAGCCTGCGTGTCGGCGGCATCGTGATCGAGCCAGTGCAGGCGCAGCACGCCAATCTCGGGCAGCACCTCAAGTGCGCGGCTGACGACGTTGAAAT
>DMQT01000115.1:0-8570 GCA_003455595.1 Betaproteobacteria bacterium | reverse complement strand
GTGTATAAGAGACAGGCGTAGAGCGCGCGGGCGCTATCGACGGCGCGTTGCAGGTTTTGCGGCGAAGTGGGCGTATTCGGCAGCGCCTGCTGCACCGCGCGATACAGGCTGGCCTGCTGCTGGATGCGGCTCTGGGTGGTGAGGCGTTCCAGCTCGAAGTTGCTTTCCTGCGCAAACAATACGGCGCTGGCGATTCCGGCTGCCAGCACCACCCCGGCTGCGACGCCGTACAGATTGTGGCGTAAGCAGAGTTGGTCATAGCTCTGGGTGTAGGCGGCGGGCGCCAGGTTGACGGCGGCGCGATGACGCCCGAGCAGGGCTAAATGCGTGGCATCGGGCGAGCTGCGCAGCAAGTCTTCGCTTACGCGCAGATGGTGTGCCAGCGTGCTGGCGGTAATGGGCTGGCACAACAGGTGTCGGTTTTCGGCACTGACCTGGCGGCACAAGTCGGCGTAGTTCGTATTCGGGTCGAGCAGGTAGACGTTGAGCGGCGTATCGCGCGGCAGCAGGCGCTGGCTGTTGAGGTAGAGGTCGGTTTTGGCGATTTCATCGGCGATGTCCGGCGCATGGCCATCGGCCACGCCCTCGGGTACGGTGAGGCGCGAAAAGCGCAGCTCGCCGCGCTGGAAATACGATAGCCGCAGGCCGACGCTTTGTTCGGATACCAGCAGCAGGTGTGGCGCGTCGAGTTTGAGGCGGTGCAGCAGCGCATGGCTGATGGCCGGTAATACAGTGAGCTCGGCCAGGATGATGCCGTGCTGCTGTAGCAGATCCAGCCACGGGCTGACGCTGTCGTGCTTGCTCAGGATGATGAACAGATAACGGTCATCACGCCGTTCATTGGTGGCACGGCCTTGCGACCAGGCGGCGCTGAACAGGGCATTGCGGCTGACCTGGCGCAGGCGCCGATCAAGCATCTCGCGGCGCGCACTGCCGCTGACGTGGGGCAGGGTTTCCAGCCGGTAGTCTTCATCTACGCCATCGACCATCACCGATACCGGTGCGCCGCTGAATTCACTGATTGCAGCAGCGAAGCGACGGCGACCGGCTTCGTCGGCGTTGAACTGGCCGATGAGGTGAAATTTTCCACCACGGCGATACGCCAGCGTGACGTTCCAGGCGCAGACGTAAACCAGCAGTCGGGTTGTGAGCATCATAGTTTGATGCTCCCGATTACGTCGTACATCGGCAACAGTACCGAGCCGACGATGACCGCCATCACCAGGCCGAGGATGACGGTGAGCGCGGGCTCCAGAATCTTGAGCGATTTTTCGATCGATTCGGACACTTCGCGGGTGTAAAAGTAGCTCACGTTTTCCAGTGCGGTATCGAGCGCGCCGGTGGTTTCGCCGACGCGCAGCATACGGATCACCAGCGGCGGGAATACGCTCAGGCTCTGGAAGCTCTCGGTCAGGCCTTCGCCATTGCCGATGCGCGCCCCGGCGCGGCGAATGGCGTCGGCGATGACGCGGTTGGCGGCGATGTCTTCCCCGGCGCGTAGCGAATCGAGAATGGTGATGCCGGAACGGTACATCAGCGCGAAAAAGTTGGTGAAGCGCGCGAGCGCGATTTTTTGCAGGATCGGGCCGATCACCGGCAGGCGCAGCTTGAGATCATCGGCGATGAACCGCGCGCGCTCGCTACTCCGCAAAGCGGTGAACACCGCGCTGACGCTGACGGTAGGCACGATCAGAAACAGCGGCCACCAGTTGCGCAGCGCTTCAGATAACCACAGCAGTACGCGTGTTTGCAGTGGCAGGGCAACACCCATGTTCTTGATCAGACTGGCGATTTGCGGCACCAGAAAAATCAGTAGCAGCAGGATGATCGCCCCCACCAGCGTTAGCACGATGGATGGGTAAATCAGCAGGCGTTTGGTTTGCGCGGCGAGTTCGTCCTGGCGCTTGAGACTGGCACCGAGGTTCTCGAATACCTCGCGCATCAGGCCGGTCTGCTCGCCCGCCTTGACGAGGTTGACGATGACCGCGTCGAATACTGCCGGGTGCGCCGCCAGCGCCTGCGACATCAGCTTGCCGCCTTCCATGTCTTCCAGCAGCGCAGTGAGAATGTCACGAAAGCGCGGGTTGTCCATACTGTCGCGCAGATCGCGCACGCCGTCGAGGATGGGGATGCCTGCGCGGCTGATTTGTTCCATTTGAAAGCAGAAGGTGATGAGGTCGCGGCGGCTGGCGGCACCGCGCGCGAAGCTGCCCACCCGGCTGTCCATCAGGCGCAATGTGATCAGATCCAGCCCCATGCGGCGCAGGCGCAATTCCAGGTCAACTTCGTTTGCCGCCGACAGGCTGCCGCGACTGGAACGGCCCTGCTGGTCAACGGCGCGGTAGCTGAAGTAGGGCATGTTGCGTCAAGGCGTGCGCAAAGTGTGCTGCGTCAAATCGACCACGCGCGCCACTTCGGACAGACTGGTGACGCCTTCCAGCACACGCGCGATGCCGTCATCTGCGAGGCTGCGGTAGCCACGTTCCAGCGCGGCGTTAAGGATGTCGCGCTGGGTGGCGCGGCGCGCGACCAGTTCATCCAGATCGCTGTCCATGCGCAACAGTTCCATCAACGCCATGCGGCCGCGGTAGCCTTTACCCGCGCAGGCCGGGCAGCCGACGGCGCGATAAATCGGCGGTTTGCCAGCGGCTTGCCAGGCCAGCAGTTTCTGTTCGTCGTCAGTCGGGACGTAGGGGGCGCGGCACTGCGGGCAGAGCACGCGCACCAGCCGTTGCGCCACCACGCCGATGATATTACCCGCCATGATGTCGGGCACGATGCCAATATCGAGCAGGCGCGGAAACGCGCCGAGGGCGGAATTGGTATGCAGGGTGGTGAATACCTGGTGGCCGGTCATGGCGGCGCGAAACGCCATTTCGGCGGTGTCGCGGTCGCGGATTTCGCCGACCAGGATGATGTCCGGGTCCTGCCGCATGATGGAGCGTATGCCGTTGGCAAAATCCAGCTTGAGGGTTTCGTTCACCGAGGTCTGGCGCATCAGCGTGACCGGGTATTCCACCGGGTCTTCCAGCGTCATGATGTTCACCGTCTCATCGTTGAGGTGGGTGAGCAGGGAATACAGCGTGGTGGTCTTGCCCGAGCCAGTCGGGCCGGTGATGATGAGAATGCCTTCGGGTCGCGCCATCATGCGCTGCAGGCTGGCGTGGGTTTCCGGTGGCAGGTTCATCTGTGCCAGCGGAATGATGGATTTTTCGCGGTCGAGCACGCGCAGCACGATGTTTTCACCGTGGATGGTGGGCTGGCTGGAGACGCGGAAATCAATCGGCCGCCCGTGCAAGGTGAGCGACAGACGGCCATCCTGCGGCGCACGGTTTTCGGCGATATTCATGCCGGAAATGACTTTGAGCCGCACCGCGATACCGGGCCAGTAGCTTTTATGCAGCGAGCGCACCTGTTCCAGCACGCCGTCGATGCGGTAGCGGATGCGCAGGAAGGCTTGCTCCGGCTCGAAGTGTATATCGGACGCGCCGCGCTTGACCGCATCCACCAGCAGCGAGCCGACCAGCCGCACCACCGGCTGGGTGTATTCCTCGGTGTCCATGGCGAAGCTCTGGTAATCGACTTCGCCGGTTTCGATTTCGCGCAGGATGCCGTCTACGGATAACTCAAAGCCGTAAAAATTGTCGATGGCTTCGAGCAACTGCGCCTCGCTCGCCAGTACGGTGTCGATCTCGGTGCCGGCACCGATCAGCGCACGCAGGTGGTCGAGTGCCACCACGTTGAACATGTCGGTGATCGCCACCACCAGCACGCGGCGCTCGGCGTCATAGGCGATGGGCAGCAGGTGGTGGCGGTGGGCGAATTCTTCCGATACCAGCTTGAGTGCCTCGGGGTCGGCCACGACGTTGGCCAGATCAAGGCTGGTCTGGCCGATGGTGTGGGCGAGCTGGTCGCGCAGGATGGCTTCGCTGATGAAACCGAGCTTGACCAGCAGGCGCCCCAGCGGCAGGTGGGCGTGTTGTTGTTCCTTGAGCGCGATGCGCAGCTGATCGAGGCTGATCAAGCCCTGCTGGACCAGCAATTCACCCAGGCGTAGGGTTTTGCGCGCCTCGGCCATGCTTATTTATCCTGCGCGCTGAGTTGCGCAATGCGAAGGTCTAGACGCGCCGGGTCGAATTGCACCTGCCCGGGGCGCATCAGTCCTCGGGCTTTCTGATAATAACTGAGCGCGGCTTTGGGCTGGCTGATCTGCTCCAAACTGACCGCGAGGTTATAGGCGAAGTCGGCGTTGGCAGGGTTTTTCTGGAATGCTTCGAAGTAGGCATGCTCGGCATCCGGCCAGCGGCTTTGCGTGGCGTACAGGTTACCCAGAGTGAAATACAGCTGTGCCGACGGCTGCGTGGCGATGAGCGTTTTCAGGCGCTGTTCCGAGGCATCCGGGGCGGCATCGCCGGTCATGTTGAGCAGCGCAGCGTTGGCGGTGGCATTGCGCGGGTCCAGTTCAAGCGCGCGCTGATAATGGCGTGCCGCCAGCGCCGGGTTGTTGCCGGCGAGCGCGATGGCAGCCAATCCCAGTTGCACGTCAAGATTGCGCTCGCCATCGGGAATCTGTTGGTAGAGTTGCCGCGCGCTGGCAATCTGGCCTGCTTGAAATGCCTGATAGGCGCGCTCGATCTGCGGCTCTGGCTCGCTACGCGCGGGCTGCATTGAAAAATCGCTGGCAGCAGCGCGCACGGGCGGGCGCGTGTGGTGTGGTGCAGCCTCGGTTTGGCGTAGCACTCCTTCGCCCCAACTGGGAGCGGGTATCGGCGCGGTAACGCGGGCTGGACGGCTAAACGTGGGCTGGGCTGCGGGCAGGGTTTTGACTTCAGGCAGCAGGGTGGCAACCGGCAGGCTGTCTGGCAGGGGCGTGCTGAGCGGCACAGGCGGTGGCGTAACCGGGCGGGCAGCTGGCGCGGTCTGAGCCAGGTTCATGTTGGCGACGGGACGCGTTTGCCAGTAGACAAAACCGCCGTACACCAGCATGAATGCGGCAGCCAGTATTGCGATGACAGGCACCAGCGAGCGCTGGCCGCTGAGCCAGGGGGCGAACCAGCTGGCACGTGTTGCCGACATATGGGGCATGGGCGTGGCGTCCCAGCGGTTGCCTGCGGGTGCCGTGATATCTGTCGGAATCGGCTCCAGCGACAGCGTATCGGCCAGCGACGCTGACGTGTTGCGCGTACTGCCAGCGGCTTTTTCGCTGGCCTGTTTCAGGGCTTTGAGCAGCAAGCTCAACGTGGGTCTCCGGCGGCATCCATGCCGTTATGCCATTGTTCAGTGGTGCCATCAGCGCGCGGCAAATAGCGTTTGTAAAACTTCAGCTCGTCGCTGTCGAGCGAGGGGTTGGTGATGACCGTGGGACGCAGAAAAATCACCAGCTCGGTCTTTTGCACATTGCGTTCTTGCTGGCCGAAGATAGCGCCGAAGCCTTCCGCCCGCGACAATACCGGGATGCCGTCGCGCGCGCGATTACTGTCGTCCTGCATCAAGCCGCCGAGGATCACGGTCTGGCCGCTGCCGACTTGCAGCACCGATTCCATTTCGCGCACCTGAATCACCGGGATTTTATTCTGGATCGTCAGGCCGGGGTTTTGGATGTTTTGCAAGCTTGGATTGGGGTCGCTCACGTCGCCGATCTTGCGCGAGATGGTCGGGCGCACGTCAAGCGTCACGGTGCCGTTTTCTGAAATCTGCGGGGTCAGGCTCATGACCAGCCCGACCGGCACGGTTTTGGCCGTGGTGGTGAAGGTGGTCGGCTGCAGCGGCGTGCCGGTGGAAGACAGCGTGCCCTGCTGTGCCTGCACGCTGAAATACACCAGGTTATCGACCACTTTGAGCAGCGCAGTCTGGTTGTTGAGTGCCATCAGTTTGGGGCTGGACAGCACGCGCAGATTGCCGAACGATTCAAGCAGATTAAGCGTGGTGGTGAGATTCTGATCCTTGTAGCCGATGTTGAAAAACGGCAGCAGCGAATTCGCCAGATTCGTCACCGCCCCGCCCTGGGTGTTGAAAAACACGCCGCTGCCGCCGCTCGATACCACGCGTTGCCAGTCGATGCCGGCGCGGTATTGATCCTTGAGGTTGACCTCGACGATGGTGGCTTCGATCAACACTTGGCGCTGCGACGCCTGACTCACACCGTCGAGATAGCGCTGCACTACCTGTTGCTGGCGCTCGCTGCCGAGCACGCTGACGGTGCCTGCCACCGGGTTGACGATGACGTCGTTTTTGCTGTCCTGGTTGAGTGTGGAGGGGATGTTGCCGAACGCCGCCTGGAACAGCGTGGTTGAAGCGGCACCAGCGCGCGCCACGGCTTGCGCCTGCTCCAGCCGTTCGGCGCGGGCGCTGCGTTCGGCTTCCTGGCGCACCGATTTATCTTCGGCACGCTGGCTGGCGGCACGCGTCGAGGTCAGAATCGCGCGCACGTTGTCGGTCAGCACGTCCCAGAAATTGTTGTTGGATTTGCTGTCGACCGTGGTCGATGAGCTGTTACCGGTTTGCACGCTATTGCCCGCTCCATCCACCGTGCCGCTACCGGTGCTGGCGATCTGTGCTGCCACACCGATGCTGGAAGTAGTGTTGCGCGACAGGTTGACGTAGTTGACCTTGTAGGTTTTCAAATACGGCGTATCCGGCACGATGGACAGGGCATTGCCTTCCATCCGGTAGCGAATGTTGCTCTGCCGGGCGACGCGCTCGAGAATCGCGGGCAGGGTTTCGTTCACGGCATTAAGCGTGACGTTGCCGCTGATGCCGGGGCTGATGTCGATGTTTTGTTTGGTGTCGCGCGCCAGCGAAAACAGCAGATCTTTGACCGGCACGTTATCAACCACGATGGTGTAGGTCGGTTCACGCTTCTCTGCCCTGGGTGGCGGTAGATAGGGAATGGCTTTGACCAGCGGCGGGATGTCGGCCTTGCTGGCGCTGACACCGGGCTGCTCGATATGTCCCTGTGAGGGCTGGATCACGGCTTGCGGCACGCAGCCCGCCAGCAGCAGACTGAGACTGAGCAGAAGCAGGCTGGTACGGTGCCGACAGATACTCAAAACGAGTCTTGATTGACCTTCCCGCACGGGTGTCCCTCTCGTTCTAATAATTGCAGAAATGGTATCACGACTGTGTTCCAAGCTGTTGAATTTGCCTGATTTCATTACGGATTCCGGCGACCGTGCGCAGATACGGCTGGCGCTGTTGCAATACGCTGGGCAAATTGCGCAAGGCCAGATTAGCCGCCTGTTTATCCGGGTAGCTGCCATACATAACGGCCCAGCTGGGACGACCTTGAGCCTGGGTTTGGAACAGGTGGACTTGATCGCGCGCCAATCCAGTGCCTGCGCTGCGTACAAGTGCCGCAAGCTCTGCCGGATTTTTCAGCAGCGCAAGCTGGAGCGTGTGGGTATCGGCCGGTTGTTGGTTGAGCCAAAGGCGGCTGGCTGCCAGGGTTTGTGTCAAGGGGTCGGTGGCCACAGCAGCCTGCGCGGGTGCGCTGGCGACAGCCGGGACGTGGACGATCACAGGCGTTGCGGGTACGGGCATGGACTGGGTTTTTGCCAGCGCATAAAACCCGGCCAGCACTGCCAGTATTACGGTGAATGCAGCAACAGGCCAGCGCCAGTGGGCTGTGGGTCGTGCGCTGTCGTTAAAGGCGCTATCGCGCAGCGCGCTGTGGATATGGCGCGGCCGGATCTGGCGGGTGTTGTCGGCATACGCCGCGAGCAGGGTCTTGTCGGCCAGTATGTTGACGCGTCGGGTCAGCCCGCGCGAGGCACGTGCAATGCGGCGTACCGCGTTGCGATCAAACAGGTCGGCTCCGCGATAGCCTGCCGTGGTCAGGCGAAACGCGAGGTAGGCGCGGATGTCGTCGGCAGATAAGGGCGTCAGATTAATGGCGGTGGTGATGCGCTCGCGCAGCTGCCGAATGCGCGTGTCGGCGAGTTTGTCATCCAGTTCGGGCTGACCAAACAGGACGATTTGCAGCAGTTTTTCACGCTCGGTTTCAAGGTTGGACAGCAGGCGGATTTCTTCCAGCGTGTTCAGTGTCATGCCCTGCGCTTCTTCCACGAACATGACCACGCGTTTACCCGCGTCGTGACGCGTCAGCAGGTAATCGTTGAGGCTGCGCAAATGCTCGGCGCGGCTGGCATTTGAAGGGTGTGGCAGCGCCAGCTCGGCCAGGATAGACGGCAGCACGTCGTCGGGTTTGACGTTGGGATTGGCCAAGTAGACGGTTTCAACATCGTCAGGCAAATGCTGCTCCAGCATCCAGCACAGCATGGTTTTGCCGCTGCCGACTTCACCGGTGACCTTGATGATGCCTTCACCCTGCGCGATGGCGTAGATCAAGCCTTGCAGCACTGCGCCGCGTTCGCCGCCGGAAAAGAAAAACCCCGTGTCCGGGGTGATGCGGAACGGGGCTTCTTTCAGGCCGAAGAATTCGTGGTACATGGACCGGGTCAGGCCTCGTTAGTATACGTCTGCATGCGGCTGTATAGCGTGGTGCGGTTGATACCGAGAATTTTAGCCGCCGCCGACAGATTGCCGTGGGTCAGGTTGAGCGCGGCTTCGAC
>DMQT01000089.1:1651-8974 GCA_003455595.1 Betaproteobacteria bacterium | reverse complement strand
CTGTTCGGATTGGAGGCCTGCTGTTGCGTTGCCAGCGAGAAGTTAGGGCCAGGCGTGCCATCGGCGTTGATAATCCCCTTGGCCAACAGGTTCTCCACGGTTTGGCCATGGCGTGGCTTGTAGCCGCCATACAAGTTATCAAAGGTATGGTTTTCACCGATGATCACGATCACGTGTTCGATCGGCGTACTGGTCTTGACGCGATCATGTAAATGCTCATGGCCGTCACCATAATCCATGGCATGGGCTGCGCCGAATTGCCAGATCAAGGCAATGCTCAGCGCCAATGCCGACAATTTCGGCGTGTAATTCATTTTCATCTGAAACTCCCTAAGGTTGTTCAATGGTTGAATTTCATGGTTACCGAGCCTGATTGTGCCCACGCATGGGCAAGGAGGCTCCCTTTGCTTTGCAAAGTATCTGCGCGGAGTACAGCGCGCAGAGACAGCCTAGGTGTTCAACATGACAGCCCGATAAAGAATAACTGACGCAAACCTGACAACCCCTGAGCCCAGGCACCGCGCAATCGAAAACCCGATCCATATCCCTTCGATCCGTCATGCCCAGCACGCTGCATCTACCCGGTTTATATACGTCCTGGATGGTGATGGTTAGCCGTTCCATCACGCGCATGCGCGCCATTGCAGGTCTCTTCGTTTTTCGATTTGTGCCATAATTCGTTCCGTCTGAATTCTTCTGCTGATGACCCAAAAATGACCCGATAATTACGTTTAACTTATTAGATAAAGATATAAGTCAAGACGCATAATCCCCTGGTCGTCGGTGCAAGTCCGATCAGACCCAACAATTCAAATTACAAACCGATGTGGCGCCCCGTACGATCAGGGTGCAAGGAGGCGGTGTGGCAGTGGCTGGCGAAAGAAAACTACAAATCCTGCAAACCCTGGCAGGTATGCTGGAAACCCCAACAGGCGAAAAAATCACAACTGCGGCGCTTGCGGCTCGCCTGGATGTTTCAGAGGCGGCGTTATACCGTCATTTCGCCAGCAAGGCGCAAATGTTTGAGGGCTTGATCGAATTCATAGAGCAGTCATTATTTGGCCTGATCAACAAAATCACTACGAGTCAGGAAGCGGGCCTCGGCCAAACCGAAGCCATCGTATCTGTCTTGCTCGGCTTCGCGCAGAAGAACCCTGGCATGACCCGCGTACTGATCGGTGAGGCATTGGTGAATGAGAACGAGCGCCTGCAAGCGCGCATCAATCAGTTGCATGATCGACTTGAGGCGACCTTGCGCCAATGTCTGCGCTTTGCTTCCGGGCAAGATGAAACCCAGCAGTCACTCAATGCCAGCGCGGCTGCAAACATGCTGCTGTGTTACGTGGTTGGGCGCTGGCACCAGTTTTCGAAAAGCGGCTTCAAACGCGATCCGCTGGCTGATTTCGCGCTACAGTGGTCGCTATTACGCGGGGCTTTCTAGCACTTTGCTACAGACCGGGCACGCCGCGTCTTTTTTTAACCGAACTGTGCGCCACTGCATGCCCAATGCATCCAGCAGCATCAGCCGGCCATTCAATGTCTGCCCTGCCCCAGATAAAAGCTTTAATGCCTCGGCGGCCTGCACCGCGCCGATGATCCCCACCAGCGGCGAAAACACACCATTATCTGCACAACGCACTTCGTCGGCACCGTCCTGTTCCGGGTACAGACAGGCATAGCAGGGGCTATCCGGGTGGCGCAAGTCGAACACAGTCACTTGCCCATCAAAACGTACTGCGGCACCGGATACCAGCGGCTTGGCGTATTTCACACAGGCACGGTTGATGGCATGGCGGGTGGCAAAGTTGTCACTGGCATCCACTACCACGTCGGCTGCTGCGATGTAAGCCGCCAACTGTTCGCCAGCCAGGCGCTGCGCCACAACTTCAACTTGGGTCTGCGGATTGACTGATGCCAGGGTGGTGGCGGCAGACATCGCCTTGTTTTGGCCAACGGCCTGCTCACGATGCACAATCTGACGCTGCAAATTGGTGATGTCTACCGTGTCGCCGTCACACACGGTCAGTGTGCCAACCCCGCTGGCAGCCAGATACAGGGCAATCGGCGAACCCAGACCACCCGCACCAATGAGCAATACGTGCCCGTCCAGAATGCGCTGCTGACCTTCCAGGCTGATTTCACGCAGCAGTATGTGGCGACTGTAACGCAGTAGTTGTTCGTCATTCATGCGCAAGCGGTGGTGCGTGTCATGCCCGGCTTATTGATAGCCGCGCCATTCTTCCGGGGTGTCATCCCGGTCGCCATGGGGATGATGACTGAACGCCTCAACAAAAGGTTTGGCCGATTTTTGTTGCGCAGGGGGAACGCTCAGGTTGTCTCGCTGATTGCGCTCACAAAAGTAAATCAGTGCGCGACGCAGTTTGTACAACAAGCCATTGTCGAGATGAAAACCCTGCGACAGCAAAGCCGCTTCGAGTTTTTCCAGGCTGTAATCACGCACATCGTAATGCACCACGATGCTGTTAGGCCGCTCCCCCATTTCGACATTCATATCCTGCATACCGTCAAGCAGCACCAAGGCCAACTTGGCCTGATTCACCGGCAGGGCATTGAATACAATCTCGCGGGATTTTTCCTGATCGGGTAATTTCATCGACGGCTACTCCAACACGCCGGTTGCCCGGGTACGCGTTTAGAATACGCGCACCCGTACACCCCTAGCAAGCCATGGCTAGCGTGACTGGATAATGTTCAAGCCTTTAAGCAGGTTCAAAGCCTGATTCAACTGGAAGTCATTTTTGGAAATCACTTCAGATGGGTCCGATTTTTCCGGCTTGACTGCTTTATCTTTACCTGTTTTATCCTTATCCGATTTCTCCATTGTTTCCGGCACGATAATTTGGGTGGGTACGGTCGCTGGATTGTCTGCACCAGCCTGACCATTGGCCAGGTGATTTTCCAGATCGCCCTCACGGATATTCAGGTTGTTGTCATTAGCCGCATCCTTCAACGTTGCCTCTTCCACCACGATGTCTGGCGTAATGCCTTTCACCTGGATGGAACGTCCACTAGGCGTGAAATAGCGCGCCGTAGTGAGCTTGATACCGGTGCCGTTGCCCAATGGCAATACCGTTTGCACGGACCCTTTACCGAACGTCTGCGTGCCCATGACGACAGCACGCTTGTCATCCTGCAACGCGCCAGCCACAATTTCGGAAGCGGAGGCAGAACCGCCGTTCACCAGCAACACCATGGGTACGGTTTTACTCCAGGCCGGGATGCCCTTGAGGTAATCCGACTCGTTGCCACGCAGATAACTGTCGGGGTTTGCCATCAGCTTCATTTTGGCGTCTTCCGTACGGCCATCGGTGTATACCACCAGCGAGTTTGGTTTGACGAAAGCCGTCGCCACCGCCACGGCACCGTTGAGCAAGCCACCCGGATCGTTGCGCAAATCCAGCACCAGGCCTTTGAGTGGTGCGCCTTTGTTATCCTTTTGCAAGGCTTCCAGCGCCTTGGCCAGATCATCGCCGGTGCGTTCCTGGAACTGGGAAATACGGACATAACCGTAGCCATTTTCAGCCAGCTTGTATTTAACGCTCTTGACCTTGATCACAGCGCGCATCAAGGTCACCACAAAGGGTTTTGGTACGCCTTTGCGTAGCACGGTCAAGGTGATCGGTGTATTCGGTTTGCCACGCATGCGCTTGACTGCGTCGTTCAGCGTCAAGCCTTTTACTGGCGTCTCATCCAGCTTGATAATCAGATCGCCCGGCTTCAAACCGGCTTTGGACGCAGGTGTATCGTCGATCGGCGATACCACTTTCACGAAGCCGTCTTCCATGCCGACCTCAATGCCCAGCCCGCCAAACTCACCTTGGGTACCCACCTGTAAATCCTTGAACGCTTCGGCATCCATGTAGGCAGAATGCGGGTCCAGGCCCGACAGCATGCCGTTAATGGCTGAAGCGATGAGCTTCTTGTCATCCACCGGCTCGACATAATCACTCTTGATTTTGCCGAACACCTCGGTAAAGGTGCGCAGATCATCCAGCGGCAAGGGCGCACCGGCTTCACGTTCAGCCAGTGCAGAATAATTAAGGGTCAATGCAGCGCCCACCAGAATACCCGCACCGATCAGCCCGACTTTTTGCAGTTTGCTACGCATTGCACGATCCCTCACTTGCCCGCCATCCAGCTTATCGGGTCAAATGCCCGACTCTGGTAACGCAATTCAAAATATAACCCCGCCTCGGGATTACCCCCACTATTACCGACTGTCGCAAGCGTTTCACGCGCACTAACACTATCGCCGACCCGTTTATACAATGTTTCATTATTGCTGTATAGGCTCATATAGCCGCTGCCATGATCAACAATAATCAGATTTCCGAAGCCCCGCAGCCAGTTCGCAAATACCACCTGACCAGCGGCCACCGCATGCACCGGCTGCCCGGCCTGCGCCTTGATGAAAATACCCTTCCACAAGGCACCACCCCGCTCACGTGGAGTACCAAAACGGTAAACAAGTTCCCCTTGGGCAGGCAATGTCAATTTGCCCTTAAGGCGGCCGAACGGTGTGCCATTGATAGCAGCTTCTGGCAAGGCGACTTCGGGTTGCGTCACGCGTGGCGGCCGAGCGACTTGCGGCTGCTCTGGGCGAGCCGGTTTGTGGCGTCGCGCCTGCGCGGCACGCTGCGCTGCGGCGCGTTTTTCGGCTGCCGCTTTTTGTGCAGCGGCTTGCTTTGCGGCTGCTTTTTCAGCCGCCACTTTTTTTGCGGCTGCCTTGGCCAGCGCTTCAAACAGCTGCGTAAGGCGCTTTTGGTCGCGCTCCAGCGTGGCAAGCTGTTTACGCTGCTGCTGTATTTGCGTGCCGAGTTTATCCAGCACCCGCTGTTTTTCCTGGCGCTGCATTACCAGTTGCTGCCGTTGCAGCATACGTTGCTGACGGATGGCATCAAGCTGTGCTTTTTTTTGAGTCTCCGCTTGCGTCAGGCTATCCAGGCGCTGCTGACTGTCGCGCAATGCCGCGATCAACACAGCACGCTCGCGGGACACATAGCTGTAATAGTGTAGGTTGCGTGCGATCTGATTGGGGTTTTCGCCATTGAGCAACAACTTGGTGGCGTCGGCTTCATGCGCCTGATAATACTGTCGAAGCAGCTTGGCAAGTGCCGCCTGTTGCCGGTTTATTTGCTGTTTGATATTGGCACTGCTGGCTGACAATGCCGTCAAACTGCTATCGACGGTATGCTGCTGACGGTCTAGCTCGACAACCCGTCGATTGGCATCACTGATGGCGTGTTCCGACGCTTGCAACGCATCGGCGACATCGCTACGGTTCGCCTGCGTTGTCTGGTTAGCTTTGCGCAGCTGCTCAATCTTGCTGCGAATCTGATCCAGATCGCCGCTCGATACCGCGGCAGCCTGCACTGTGCTGCTCAGTAGCAGCACACCCACCCAAAACACACGCCAAATGAGTTTCACTCGAACTCGATCAGTGCTCTTCCGGTCATTTCTGATGGCTGCGGCAGCCCCATTAATTTGAGCAAGGTCGGGCTGACATCTTCCAGCGCGCCGTTGTCTGCCATCATCAAGCGACGCTTGCCAACATACAACAGCGGCACCAGATTGACGGTATGCGCGGTGTGCGCTTGCGTGGTCTGCTCATCCATCATCATTTCGGCATTACCGTGATCGGCAGTAATCACCACTTCACCGCCCGCAGCCAGCATGGCCGGAATCACCCGCCCGAGGCAGTCATCCAGTACCTCGATCGCCTTGATGGCCGCATCGAGATGGCCGGTATGCCCGACCATATCAGCATTGGCGTAGTTGCAAATGATCGCATCGAACTGCTTGCTTTCAATCGCGCCAACCAGTTTATCAGTCAGCTCGTAGGCACTCATTTCCGGCTGCAAATCGTAGGTCGCCACATCCGGCGAAGGCACCAGGATGCGCTCTTCACCTTCGTACACCGTTTCTTCGCCACCATTAAAGAAGAACGTGACATGCGGATATTTTTCCGTTTCGGCGATGCGCAGCTGCGTTAACCCCAGCTGTGCAATGTATTCTCCGAAGCCGTTACGAATACGCTCCGGCGGAAACGCCACCGACACATTGAATTCATCGCTGTAGCCGGTCAGCGTGCAAAATGCGCCCAGCTTGGGCTTATATGTGCGCCCGAACTCACTGAAATCGGGCTCGATGAACGGGCGCGATATTTGCCGTGCCCGATCCGAGCGAAAATTCATGAACACCACTGCATCGCCGTCCTCGATGCGCACAGGCTGCGTACCCGGCGGCACAATCGCAGTGGCTTTGACGAACTCATCGGTTTCGCCGCGCGCATAGGCCTGCTGCAGCCCTGCCTCCGCATCAGGTGCAGCAAAATCGGCGCGTCCTTCACTGATCAACTCATAGGCAGATTGCACGCGCTGCCAGCGGCGGTCTCGATCCATCGCAAAATAGCGTCCGATTATCGAGGCGATGCGCCCGACTTTGACCTCTGCAATGACCATTTCCAGCCGTGCCAGATAAGTCTCGGCACTTTTCGGCGGGGTATCACGTCCATCCAGAAAAGCGTGCACGAACACCTTGTCCAGGCCTTCATGCGCCGCCATGCGCAGCATCGCGTAAATGTGGTTTTCGTGGCTGTGTACGCCACCGTCGGACAGCAACCCCAGAATATGCAGTGCACCGCCGTTGGCTTTCGCCGTGGCAATGGCGCCTTTCAGTGCTGGATTATCGAAGAATGAAGTACCCTGAATCGCCAGGTCAATACGCGTAAATTCCTGATACACCACGCGTCCGGCGCCGATATTCAGATGTCCGACTTCGGAATTGCCCATTTGACCCGAAGGCAGTCCCACGGCCGACTCCGAAGCCTGAATCAGCGTATGTGGATAGGTTTTCCAGAGCGCATCCCAGTGGGGCTTGTGTGCTTGCGCAATGGCATTGTCGGTTTGGCATTGACGGCAACCGAAGCCGTCAAGAATGATGAGTAGTACAGGGTTAACCTTCATTTATGCTTGGGCTCTCGTTGCGCCGTGATCAACGCAGCTGTTTTGGAATGTGATTTCACACCCGCAATTTTAGTATATTTTAATATGGCGTGCATTATAATACTGGGTAATCAATTGATTTTAATCGGAGACACAATGAGCGTATTGAATTTGGAGCACATCGATTTAATCGACAAGGATGAACACATCGAACAGGCGTCACGCGCGATGAAGGCGATGTCACATCCATTGCGGCTCAAAATTCTGTGCGTGTTAGGCGACCGCGAAGTCAGCGTGCAAGACATAGTCGACAGTGTCGGCACGTCGCAGAGCAATATCTCCCAGCACCTCGCCATCC
>DMQT01000089.1:0-1583 GCA_003455595.1 Betaproteobacteria bacterium | reverse complement strand
ACCGTGTCGGCGACACCCGCACGCTGCGCCTGATCAGCATGATGCGCGATGTGTTCTGCGGTTTTACCAAATAAACGTCCGCCCCTAGTCTATTGGACGGATTAGCCGTCCATCTCCTGCTCTACCCTCTGCATCATTCAACAACATCGGAACTGGTGCGCGTGTAATATTCTGTCTAGGTATGCGGCTTGGTTGTATGCCTTATTTAGAATATAATAATTATCTAATATATGCGACGCGCTGGGAGGTGGCCCCACGAACTTGATCCACGCGCAACCGCAACTTCAAGGGAACACACCTGATGTCAGTACTAAATTCACGCAACACTACGTGGCGGCTGCTTTTATTGCTCGTACCTCTGAGCGTCACCCAGCCTGCTGTCGCTGCGGCAGAAACCCTCAGCTTTGCGCAGTGCGTCGAAATTGCGTTACGCCAGAACCCTGACCTGTCTGCAAGCCAGGCACAAGTCGAACAAGCCGAGGCTGGCCTGCGTCAGGCACGCGGCAGCCGTTTTCCCAAGCTCACGGCGTCCCTCATCGCCACCCGCACCAACGACGCTTTAAATGCATTTGGTATTAAATTATCGCAGCGCCAGGCTACCTTTAATGACTTCGGCGCGGGGCAGTTCAATCCCAGCAATCCCAGCTCACTATTCATTGCGCCAGACAATCTCAACTACCCCGGCAACGTAAACAATTTCAACACCCGCCTCGAAGCCCAGCTGCCGATCTATACCGGCGGCATGATTGAGGGCAATATCGAGCAGGCTAAAGCGCTGATCCGCGCGGCACAAAGCGGCGATGTTGCTGCCCGTCAGAAGCTTATTTATCAAGTATTGCAAGCCTATCAAGGCGTGCATTCAGCACGCGCAATGGTGGCCGTGGCCAAACAGGCCGAGATCGCGGCCAATTCACAAGTCAAAACCATCACCAGTCTGGTCAAGGGCGGCGTGGTGGTGAAGAGCGACCTGCTGTCGGCGCAAGTACGCCAGCAAGACACGCGCATCCAGCTGCTGCAGGCACAAAATACCGAAGCCACTGCGCTCGACCAACTTCACCTGCTGCTGGGCATTCCACTTGCCACACCGCTGGATGTCGGTACCTCGGTGATGACGCCCACCAGCACCGGATCTTCGAGCGATTTACAGCAGCAGGCGCTGACCGGCAACCCAGGCGTGCAGGCACTGCGTAGCCAGGTCGAGGCGGCGCAAGCCAGCGTCAAGGTATCCAAAGCCAATCTCTATCCGCAATTGGGACTGATGGCGCGCCAGGACTGGAATGACAGCAAATTGGGCTTTGCCGCCAACTCCTACACCGTTGCAGGCTCGCTCACCTGGACCGTGTTTGACGGCAAAGTCACGCAAAGCGCGGTCGATCGCGCAGCGGCCGGGCGCAACGAACAAGCCGCGCGCTTGCAGCAGGCTGAAAATACCGTCGCAGCAGAAGTGGCGCGCGCACGCCGCCAGAGTGCCGAAGCTGAATTCAGCCTGACGGCGCGCGAGCAGGCGGTGGAGAGTGCCGAACAAGCCACCCGCCTGGTCGATAAACGTTACGCCAATGGTGTCGCCACCATTACCGAATTGC
>DMQT01000258.1:1965-2898 GCA_003455595.1 Betaproteobacteria bacterium | reverse complement strand
TGTCTCGCATCGCCGAAAACGGATCGCAAGTGCTGAATAAGATCAATGGACTGCTGTCCGACGAAAATCGACAGGGCGTGACTAAAACCATTCAGAACCTGCAAGTGTTGACCACCAATCTGGCGGATAGCAAGCAGGCGGTGAGCACGGCGGTACAGAGTATCAAGGGCGCAGCCGATGCGTTCCGCGATGCCAGCGGCAACTTCAACCAAGTGGCGATTCGCAGTGGCGACAGCATCCAGAACCTCAGTAAAAGCGCCGACACGACATTGAAGCAGGCGACAGCCACGCTGGAATTGCTCAACCGCGAAACCAGCACCGTGTCGTTGCAATTGCAGGGGCTGGCCGAAACCGGCACCTTGGAATTAACCACCGTGAGCCGCGATTTACGCAATAGCGCGGATTCCGTCGGCGCGGCCGGGAAGCGTTTTACTGACCCACGCGGCTTGCTGTTCGGATCCGGCAAGCAGCAGTTTGGCCCAGGAGAAAAATAAGCATGAAAACCCTGTTGCTCGCATTCATGCTGAGCGTCACCTTGGGTGGCTGCTTCAGCCTCGGCACCAATAAAAACGTGCCGATTGTCACTTACCAGTTGCGCGATAGCGCCAGCGTGACGCCGTCTGCGCAGTCCAATCCGCGCACGCTGCTGGTGTTGCCGACCAGCAGCAGCCCGTTTTACGACACCGAAAGCATAGCGTTCAGCCGTGCGCCCGATACGCGCGGGCTGTATCAGTTTGCCCACTGGACCGAACGGCCCGCGCGGCGTTTGAGCAGCTTGTTGCTGACTCGGCTTGATGCCCAGCACGCGTTCGCCAGCGTGGCGCAAGCGGGCAGCGGCGTAAAGGGCGACTGGCTGCTGGATACCGAATTGCTGGCGTTTTACCACGACGCGGTGACGGCGCCGGGCAGTGTGCGCGTGGCACTGCGCGCCGA
>DMQT01000258.1:0-1914 GCA_003455595.1 Betaproteobacteria bacterium | reverse complement strand
CGCGTTTTTTTGGCTATATTGAGAAGGCATGACAGCAATACCATTCGCAATAACGATAAAGGAGATCCGCATGAAACCCCTCGCCGCCCTCGCCCTGGCTACCGCCCTGCTGGCTGCACCGCTATCGGTGCAGGCTGAACAGGCGGTCAAATACGGTAACATTGAAATCCACTACAACGCCATGCCCACCGATGAGCTGGCACCTGCAGTGGCAAAAAATTACAATATTGAGCGCAGCCGCAATCGTGCTTTGCTGACCATATCCGTGTTGCGTAAAAACAAGTTAGGCGTGACCGAGCCGGTAGCGGCGGTACTGCAAGCGTATGCGGTGAATCTCAATGAACAGCGCGTCGAGATTCCGATGCGTGAAATCCGCGAGGGCGCGGCGGTCTATTATCTGGGTGAGTTGCGCGTGTCGCCGCCTGACACATTGAAATTCACAGTGGCAGCCAGACCCCTGGGTGAAAATCGCGACTACAAGGCGGAATTTACCCGGCCATTCTATAAGTAAGCGATTTACGCGCTGCCCTGGCGCATCGCGAGCAGGCGCTCCACCCGTTCATCGGTGGACGGATGGGTGCTGAACAGGTGCTTCACGCTGTCGCCACTGAGCGGGTTGATGATCATCATTTGCGCGGTTTCCGGGTGGCGCTCGGCAGTTTCCATCGGCGTGCCACGGGCGTACGCTTCTATTTTTCGCAACGCGGCTGCCAGCGCGGCCGGGTCACCAGAAATCTCCGCCCCACCCTGATCGGCACCAAATTCACGTGCACGTGAAATCGCCATCTGGATCAGCATCGCAGCAATCGGCGCCACCAGCATGATAATGATCGACACCACCGGGCTGACGTTACGCTCGTTGTTGCTGCCGCCACCGAACAGCATGCCGAATTGCGCCAATGCGGTAATTGCGCCTGCCACCGTGGCGGACATCGTGGAAATCAGGATGTCGCGGTGTTTGACGTGGGTCAGTTCGTGCGCCATCACGCCGCGCAACTCGCGCGGGCTCAATAATTGGATGATGCCGGTTGTGGCGGCGACGGCGGCGTGTTCCGGGTTGCGCCCGGTGGCAAAGGCGTTGGGCTGTGCCTCGTCGATGATATAGACCCTGGGCATGGGCAGTCCGGCACGCTGCGCCAGTTCGGCGATCATGGCATAAAAATCCGGCGCACTTTGCGCATCGACTTCCTGCGCGTTGTACATTTTCAACACCATTTTGTCGGAAAACCAGTAGGCGTAAATATTCATACCGCCCGCGAACAGCAGCGCAATCAGCATGCCTTTTTGCCCGCCCAGCAGCATGCCCACCGTGGCAAACAGCACCACGATGCCCGCCATCAGAATGCTGGTCTTGATCCAGTTACCGAACATGGGGAGATCCTTCGTATCAATAATGACGCCAGTTAGATGATGCTGGCCAGGAAAAATTCAAGCGCCGAAGCGGGTGTCTGACGTGACTGAATGGCCGGCAATGAATTGACTGGCGGATAGTCGTTTGCCGCCCGCCGGCTGAATTTCGGTCAGGCACAGCGCGCCGCTGCCGCACGCCACCAGCAAGCCGCTGGCATCGGCACGCAGCAGTGCGCCCACTGTGCCAGTGTCGGCGGTGGCGTGCGCGCGCCAGACTTTCAGTGCTGTAGCGTTGAACTGGGTGACGGCGCCCGGTGCCGGGTTGAAGGCACGCACGGCGCGCGCCAGTTCGTCAGCGTCGCGGCTGAAATCCAGTACGGCTTCAGCTTTGCTAATCTTGGCGGCGTAGGTCACGCCGATGTCGAACTGCGGCACCGCTTGCAATCCGTCGAGCTGCTGCAAGGCGGAGACAATCGCACGGCCGCCGAGTGCCGCCAGACGATCGTGCAGGCTGCCGGTGGTGTCGTCAGGCTGAATCGGCAGGCGCGCCATGCTGAGCACGGC
>DMQT01000191.1:4967-8210 GCA_003455595.1 Betaproteobacteria bacterium | reverse complement strand
TCCAGCGGCAATTCAGCTGCCAAACGACGTAAATTGGTCGCTCTAGTGTAAGTCATCGCACCGCCAAAGCCTAGCTTGAAGCCTTGTGTAATGAACGCTTCCGCCTGTTGCTGGCTACCGCTGAAAGCGTGAGCAATGCCACGTCGAATGTTGAAGCGACGCAGTTGCTTGAGTACCTGATCGTTGGCGCGGCGGCTGTGTAACACAACCGGCAAGTCAAAGTCGCGTGCGACCTTGAGCTGCTCGGTAAAATAGTACTCTTGGATATTGAAATCCAATCCAGGCACAAACAAATCCAGTCCGATTTCGCCTATGGCCGCCGGGCGCTGATGCTCGACGGTTGCACGTAATATAGCCAGATGTTCGGGCAGATGTACATGAATATACATCGGATGCAGACCCAGCGCAGGCACGCACGCGGCATGCTGCTCATGTAGCGCGAGCACCGCTGCAAAGGCGGCGCATTGCACCGCAGGCACCACGATCATGGCGACGCCATTTTGCTGCGCGCGCTGGATGACGCGTGTTCGATCTTCATCGAATTCAGCTGCATCAAGATGGCAGTGGGTGTCAATCAGCACGGTGTTACGCGCAAAGCACGTCCGTATGGGTCGCGTGCAACTGTTGCAACAGCTTGCGCACCGGTGTTGGGATACCTGCAGCCAATGCTGCCGCAGGGGTAAACCAGTTATGCTGCGCGGGTGTCGTTTGGCTCGCGTCTGCTGAAACATGGAGTATTTCCGGCGCGATGTGTAAATGAAAATGGGTGAAGCTATGGCGCAACAACGGCAAGCGCCCTGATGTGGTGACAGTAAGGCCGAATGTTGCTAAACAATGCTGCTCAATGTCGTGTTGTAGCGCCAGCTCCGGCAAGCTCCATAGCCCCCCCCAAATGCCATTGTCAGCACGCTTCTCCAGCATGACCTTTCCGTCACGATGCAAAATCAGCATGCGCACTGATTTTTGTGGCAAGGTTTTTTTCGGGCGAGGCATAGGCAGCAAATGAACACGATTGGATGCGAATGCGGAACAGCCGGTTTGGATGGGACATCGCTGGCATACAGGCTTGCTGCGAGTACACAACGTAGCGCCAAAATCCATCAAGGCCTGGGTATATGTATCGACGCGTTGCGCTGGCAACAATGATTCAGCCAGCAGCCATAGTGCAGTTTCAGTTTTTTTCTCACTGGGGTAGCCGCTGATGCCGAAGTGGCGGGCGAGCACGCGCTTGACGTTACCGTCGAGAATGGCAGCATGTGCACCAAAGGCAAACGCCGCAATGGCCGCTGCGGTAGAGCGACCAATACCAGACAGCGCAACGATGTCGTCAATCTGCTCTGGAAATCTGCCATTGTGGTGCATCATCACCTGCTGGGCTGCCGCATGCAGATTGCGCGCGCGTGAGTAGTAGCCAAGCCCGCTCCACATTGCCAGCACGTCATCCTGACTGTGGCTGGCAAGACTGGCGATATCCGGAAAACGCATTAGAAAAGCTTGATAGTAGGCGATGACAGTGCCCACCTGGGTTTGCTGCAGCATAATTTCCGACAGCCAGATACGGTATGGATCACGCGTATTTTGCCAGGGTAGGGTATGGCGGCCGTGGACTGTTTGCCAGCGAATGAGCTGCTGAGCGAAGTCAGGCATGAATAAAGTCCGGGCGAATTCAATCGCGCCAGTGTAGCTGTCGCGGCAGGGTGCTACAAGCCGTTATTTAGTAGGCTGCAGATTGGAAATAAGGTTTTCTACTGCGCGTTCAGTGAGTGGGGTGGCTGCCATGATGTGTGCTTCACCCAGCCGCAGGCGGCTTGCCAACCTGGGTAGCGCAATCGTCAGCGCTTCCAGCCCTTGATTATTAGTGAACAGATAAATGCCTCGCATCGAACTAATCCATGACAGCCGCGCTAGCCGTTGTGTGCCATCTTCATTGAGAAACGTCAGCCATATGCCTTTTTTCAGATTGCGCACACACTCTGTATATTCGTCTTCGACCTCAGTCGGGTCGGTAACCGCTGACAGGTCGTAACTTTCTGCTTCGTTCGTCGTGGACTTGGCAGGTAGAACAATGCTGCTGGGTACGTTAAGCGTGGTCAGTGGATGACTGTTCTGAATCTCCTGCTGGTATTGCAAACCCGCCTTGACCGCCGCGGCATGGCACGTCACCAGTTTGGAAAAGACAATCTCGCGCTCCCTGGGGTCAATCTGGATGCTGTTCATTCCCTCGCGCAGATGCTTGAGTAAATCCGGCAGCATTACCACCAGCGACAAACGGTCCTCGGTATTGCGTTTGGCGGCCACACTCCAGATCAGGTCGTGCATGGTTTGCACGTGCGTTTGCCACTCCGGGCTGGCCTCGCCAGTTTCCACAAAAGCATGCTGTAGCACCTGATGCCACGGCCCTAACAAAAATTCTTGTATGGTGTCGGGCAGGAGTTGTCCATCGGTCGCCTGGCGAATTTTGTCTTCCACCACCACGCTGGCGATTTCTTTGCGCTCTTCCGTTTCAATTGCCTGGCTGGAGCGCTCAACAGCCGTTTCGGCCATGGATTGTTGCGTTTGAATGAACGCCAGCAGGGTGTCCAGCAGATTGGCGAACAGGCTTACATCTTCGGAAAAATCTGCCAGGATGGACTGAACGATGGCGTCAATTTGCTGATACAGGCTGAGATTGTATTCGCCTTCTTCACACCAGCCGATTGAGGCTGCGGCAATTTCGTCCAGCAAGCGACGTGCAGGATGGGATTTTTTGGAAAAAAACTGCTTATCCAGCATTGCCACTTTCAGCACCGGGATTTGCAGGCGACCAATCAATGCCTTGAGCTTATCGGGGATGCTGCGGTCATCAAAAATGTAGTCAAACAGCATCGCCACGATGTCGATGGTGAATGCATCAATATGGTTATCGCTCGCCACCATGCCGGATGCGCGCAGATCATGCAGGATGTTGACGGTGCCACTGTGCAACAAGGCTGGATCCAGGCCGCCAGCGCTGATCGATTCGCCGCGTTGCAGCTGGGTCAGGAGCGGAATCGAATTGGCGAGACCACTGGCTGCGGCATGATTGGTGGTGCCTGTGAGTGGGTTGCTGAAAACACCGCCAGTTGC
Organism: Betaproteobacteria bacterium; assembly: GCA_003455595.1. Taxonomy (GTDB): domain Bacteria; phylum Pseudomonadota; class Gammaproteobacteria; order Burkholderiales; family Sulfuriferulaceae; genus Sulfuriferula. The sequence continues at coordinate 5,105 of DMQT01000191.1, read as the reverse complement.
AATAGATGATCCCGCAGATTGGGCAATTAGGCGCTGCAATAGCGCGAATAAATCCTGGCCGTTATCAGCGGCGGAAGTGGAACTGCTGGTTTCATGGCGCTCGCCTGGGCGGTGTGCCCGTTCCTTGTGCGCACTCAG
>DMQT01000191.1:4120-4927 GCA_003455595.1 Betaproteobacteria bacterium | reverse complement strand
GGCAGTTCGCGTGCGATCTGCTGATCGAATTGTTGTAACAAGACCAGTTTGACTTTGGGTTCGGCCTCAAGCTGGTCGCAGGCGCATAAAAATGCCTGGCAGATCGCCTTGGCGCCTAGCGGATTGCCTTCGTCTTTTGCGCCGGGATCGCGCAGCAAGGCCGCCATACGTTGATCCAGTGCGGCGAGTTCTTCCACTGAATCGAAGCGCAAGCGTGCAGCAGCCTTGTTCAAGGCCAGCGATTGCTCGAAGTCTTCCTCGTCCACCAGCGAAAGTTCCAGACTCAATCCGCCAGGCTTGGAAGGGGTGCCGCCGCGTTCGCTACTGCGTACCTGGCGCTCAAATGTTTCGACAAAGTATTTGCGCAACGCCAGTACCAACACCTCACTGCGGTGCTGCAAAATGCTTTGCGCTGAGTGATACAGATTGCGGGTTTCCAGTGTCGGTGCCTGATCGGCCAGCAACAGAAGGTGATCCTGTAGCGGCGTGCGCTTGTCCTGCCACACCCGGCACAGGTCCTCAATGACCTGATCGCGGCACGTATGAAGTAGCGCCAATGCCTCAGCCGGCGTCAGCGTCTTGCGTGCTTTGTCGAACGTGTTGATGTTATATACGTTACGTTGCAGCGTGTCGCTCATGACGTATCCCTTACCGATTTGGGGACGCATGCTGAAATACTGCAGCGGAATATGGCAGTGAGACAATAGGTGCTAGGGATGACAATCCCATTTGGCAACCCCGCTGTCATAGTGCCTGAGCCCCTTAGACCGGAAATTTTGCGTCTCCGCCTTTCAGCGGATTTGCCCT
>DMQT01000191.1:0-3947 GCA_003455595.1 Betaproteobacteria bacterium | reverse complement strand
TGGAGCGGGCGATGGGAATCGAACCCACGGCTCTAGCTTGGGAAGCTAGGGTATTACCATTATACGACGCCCGCTATGCTAAAATTGCCGTTGCATTCTACTCGAATTGTCAGGGTAATTGAAGTTGATTGAACTCACTATTAACGGCGCAGCCAAGCGCTTTCCGCAATCCATGAACGTCGCGCAGCTGGTGGTCGAGCTGAATTTGGTCGGCAAACGCATCGCCATCGAGCGCAACGGCGACATTGTCCCGCGTAGCCAATTTGAGGCTGTAGCACTGGCCTCGGGCGATCAGCTGGAAATTGTAGTCGCCGTGGGTGGCGGTTAAATCCTATTCCTGCGTCCGTTTTATCCGACGCATTCTGCATTTTTTTTCGAGCATACCGCATGGACAATTTGAATATCGCCGGTCGCGAATACACCTCGCGCCTGCTGGTTGGCACCGGCAAATATCAGGATTTTGAGCAAACCCGCCTCGCCGTCGAAGCCAGCGGTGCCGAAATCGTCACCGTCGCCATTCGCCGTACCAATATCGGCCAGGACGCCAGCCAGCCCAGCCTGCTGGATGCGCTGCCACCGTCGAAATACACCTATCTGCCCAACACCGCGGGTTGCTATAGTGCGGACGATGCGGTGCGTACCCTGCGCCTGGCGCGCGAGCTGCTCGACGGTCACGAACTGGTCAAGCTGGAGGTGCTCGGCGATCCAAAATCGCTCTACCCCAATGTGATCGAGACCATCAAGGCCGCCGAAGTGCTGATTAAAGAAGGCTTCAAAGTGATGGTCTACACTTCGGACGACCCCATCATCGCCAAGCAGCTGGAGCAGATGGGCTGCGTCGCGGTGATGCCGCTGGCGTCGTTGATCGGCTCGGGTATGGGGATACTGAACCCGTGGAATCTGCAAATCATTATCAACGAAGCGAAAGTGCCAGTGATCGTCGATGCCGGTGTTGGTACCGCGTCGGACGCTGCCATCGCCATGGAGTTGGGCTGCGCGGGCGTACTGATGAATACCGCCATTGCCGGGGCGCACAACCCGGTGCTGATGGCATCAGCCATGAACAAGGCGGTGCAGGCTGGGCGCGAGGCGTATCTGGCCGGGCGCATGCCGAAAAAAATCTATACTGCCAGCCCGTCTTCGCCTACCAGCGGCGTAATTGGTACCTGAACTGTGACGGATAAACCGAGCCCGGTCGGGCGTCCGATTCGCAGTTTTGTGTTGCGGCAGGGACGCATGTCGGTTGCCCAGCAACGCGCGCATGACACGCTGCGCGCCGCCTACGCCATTGAATACGTTGCGCAGCCGCTCGATCTGAAGGCAGTATTCGGTCGTGCAGCACCGGTCATTCTCGAAATCGGTTTCGGCATGGGCGATGCTACTGCAGCGATCGCCGCTGCCCGGCCCGAGCATGACTTTATCGGTATTGAAGTGCACGGACCCGGCGTCGGTAGCCTGCTGCTGCAAACCGAGGCGCGTGCATTGAACAATCTCAAGATTATTCAGCACGACGCGGTGGAAGTGCTGCGCGACATGATTCCTGATGGCAGCCTGGCGGGTGTGCACATTTTTTTCCCCGACCCGTGGCACAAGACGCGCCACAACAAGCGTCGCCTGATCAAGCCCGACTTTGTCGCTCAACTCGCTCGCAAGCTTGCCCCAGGCGGCTATCTCCATGCCGCGACCGACTGGGAAGACTACGCCATTCAGATACTCGCGGTGCTGTCCGCTGAGCCAGCGCTCATGAATAGCGCTGACGGTTATGCGCCGCGTCCGGATTATCGCCCGCTGACAAAGTTCGAGCAGCGCGGCATTCGTCTGGGGCACGGCGTATGGGACATCGTGTTCAGGAAGCGCGATTAGTCTTTCCAAGGAAATAAATATGGACTAAAATTTCTCCAGAAACAGGAGAAAACCATGAACACCTCCCCGCTAGCCCAGTACCCCGGCGCGGCCGCCACCCTATCCAAAGCGGTCACACGCACCTTGAATCTGCTGCAACTCAAACAAGCCACGCTGGCGCGCATCCTCGGGGTGAGCCCGGCCACTGCGTCACGGCTGTGCGCGGGCGCTTACCAACTCAGCCCGACGCGCGCCAAGGAGTGGGAGCTGGCGCTTCTGCTGGTACGGCTGTTCCGTTCGCTCGACGCAATTCTGGGGCACGGTGACAGCGCGCAGCAATGGCTCAGCGGCCACAACACCGCGCTCAATGCACGCCCGGTCGAGTTGATCGAAACCACCGAAGGTCTGGTTCGCGTAGTGCATTATCTGGACGCACACCGTGGCCGAATTTAAGCCTGCAATCATCGCGCTTGAAGTGTGGCGCGCCGTCGAGGCGCAACACCGCATCGCCACCATGGTGCTGGTCGATAGCGTGGATGAGCAGGCGCTGCTGGAGCGCTTGCTGGATGCTTCCAAGCCGCTGTTGTCCATCGAACAGCGCAGCCTGCACTGGCTGCTGTTTACTCCGTTTCGCTATCCGCCGCTGCCGTCCGGTTCGCGTTTCCGCGCGCCCAATGATCCCGGTGTGTTTTATGGTGCAGAGGAACGTCGCAGCGCGTGTGCCGAGCTCGGCTATTGGCGTTGGCGGCTGCTGCTCGACAGTCCGGCGCTGAACGCGATCGAACCGATGCCGCAAACCGTATTCAAGACGCCCCTGTACGGCAGTGCCATCGACTTGCGCCAGCCGCCCTATGCTACCGAGCGGGCGCGCTGGACGCATCCACGCGACTATCAGGCGTGCCAGAATCTGGCGCAGCAAGCGCGAGGGGCAAACATTCAGATCATCCGCTACGAATCGGTGCGCGACCCACAACATGGGGGCTGTGCGGCGCTGTTGAGCCACACCGGCTTTGCCGCCGACGCGCCCACCGAACACCAGACATGGATGCTGGCGGTGCAACGCGAGCGCGTGGTGTGGCAGCTCGACACGATATTTGCGCCGGACGCGTTCGAGTTCGACACGGCTGCGTGGCATTGAGTCGCGCCATGCCAAATAAAAAACACATTGCCATTATTGGCGGCGGGCCAGCCGGGCTGATGGCGGCGGAAGTGTTATCTGCGGCAGGGATGCAGGTTGAGGTGTACGACGCTATGCCCTCGGTCGGGCGCAAATTTCTGCTGGCGGGGCGGGGTGGACTGAATCTCACGCACACCGAGCCGCATGCGCAGTTTGTTGCACGCTACAGCCATACCGAAGTCGCGCCCTGGCTACAGGATTTTGGAGCTGAGGCAGTATGCGACTGGGTACGCGGTCTGGGGCGCGAGGTGTTTGTCGGCAGCTCCGGGCGGGTGTTCCCTACTGATCAAAAAGCCGCGCCGCTGTTGCGCGCCTGGCTGCATCGCTTGCGGAAATCCGGTGTGGCATTTCATGTGCGGCACCGCTGGCTGGGCTGGGCTGACAACAACGCGCTGCGCTTTGCCACGCCCGACGGCGAACGCCTGGTTCACGTTGACGCGGTGGTGCTGGCGCTGGGCGGTGGTAGCTGGGCGCGGCTGGGGTCGGATGGTGCGTGGCTGCCGCTGCTGGCAGAACACGGCATAGACGTGGTGGCGTTACAGCCCGCCAACTGCGGCTTTGATGTCACCTGGAGCGAGCACTTACGCACGCGCTTTGCCGGGCAGCCGCTGAAATCCGTGGTGCTGAATTTCACCGATTCTGCAGGCGTGGCATTTCGTAAGCAGGGCGAATTGATGCTGACCGAAAACGGGCTGGAAGGCGGGTTGATCTACGCGGCTTCCGCACGTCTGCGCGAAACCATTCACGCTTCCGGCACGGCGCTGATTTATCTCGATCTCGCCCCCGGCTGGGAACTGCCGCGCTTGACCAGGGAACTTGCGCATCCACGCGGTTCGCGCTCGCTGTCCAGCCATCTGCAAAGCCGGGTTAATTTGCACGGCGTTAAAACCGCCCTGTTGCGTGAAGTCGCGAGCGCCGAAGATTTGGC
>DMQT01000078.1:11198-12890 GCA_003455595.1 Betaproteobacteria bacterium | reverse complement strand
GCAGCAACAAAGCTTTGTCGCCTCGCGGCAGCGTCAGCAAGGCAATACCAATACGGTGCTGACGTTGTCTGCGGTGGTGATGCACGACGCCGGACAGGGTAGCAACGGCTGGATCAATTTGCAGGAAAGTGTGTTCGTTACCGACACGTCCAAGCCCGCTGTAAGCACGGCAGCGTCGGCTAACGCTTACCCATCGGTGCGCAAACAGCGCGGTGAAACGGTGGTCGATAGCGGCTATTACGACAATCTGTTTGCCGCTGTGGAACGTGAGCTGCCGCTGGCGCAGCGTGAACTTGAGGCAGCAAAAGCCGCCGCGCAGGCCGCCGCTGAAACCGCGCCAGCCCTACCCCCGGCAGCCTCATCCGACACCAGCACCAGCGGTGTTGTGTTGGAGCCGTTGATTCAGACCGAGGCCTTGCCGGTCCCAACGGTGCCGGAGCTACCGCCTGCGTCGGTTCAGCCTGCGCCTTGAGTCCGGCTATTTACGCGCTGAACCGGCGACCACTTTATATTCAAACAGGCGACATTCCAGCGCGCCGTTGAACAGCGGCGTGCGCTTGCTGGCGGCGAGTCGGATCAGCTTGGGCAACTGCATGTCAGCCGATAGGATGTAGGCGTTCCAGCCGGTACATTTGCGTTTGAGCCAATCACCCAGTTGCGGGTAAAACGCTTCCAGTTCAGCCTGTTCGCCGATGCGGATGCCATACGGCGGGTTGGTTACGATGGTGCCAGACGCTGCCGGTGCGGATACTTCCAGCACGTTGCCCTGCTTCAGTTGCACCACATCCGTCAGCCCGGCGGCGTCGAGATTGACCTGCGCATCGCGCAACGAGTCGCCAAACAGGTCGCGCCCGAAAATGGCTTGGGGCGTGGGCGGCAATTGCGCGGCAATCGCGGCGTCACGCAGCGTATTCCATTCGGCTTGATTGAAACTGCTGAGCTTCATGAAGCCGAAGTTGCGCTTGCTGCCGGGGGCGATGTTCAGCGCCATCAGCGCGCCTTCCATCAGGATGGTGCCGCTGCCGCACATCGGATCGAACAAGGGCGTACCGGGTTGCCAGCCGGACAGCATCAGGATCCCGGCGGCGAGGTTTTCGTTCAGCGGCGCGGCACCGGCCTGTTTGCGCAGGCCGCGCTTGAACAGCGAATCGCCCGAGGTATCGAGATACAGCGTGCAGGTGTCGCTGGTCAGGAACGCGTAGATGCGAACATCGGGTTCGCGGATATCGACGTTGGGGCGCTCGCCGGTGGCGTCCCGGAAGCGGTCGCAGACGGCGTCCTTGATGCGCAGTGTGGTGAATTCCAGGCTTTTAAGCGGTGAATTCTGAGCCGTCATTTTCACTACGATGGTGCGGTCAACGCTGAAAAATTCCGGCCAGTTGAATGACAGCGCGCCCTGATAAATATCCTCTTCATTGCTATACGCGCCACCGCCGATGCGCCACAGCACCCGGCTGGCGACGCGCGAATGCAGGTTGACGCGATAGCACAGCGCACGGTCGCCAACAAACGCTACGCCGCCATAGCCAGCCGTCACCTGCTGCGCGCCCAAGCCGGTCAGCTCTTGTGCCAGCAGGGCTTCCAGGCCGCGCGGGCAGGGGGCAAAAAAACTTTCCTTCGGTTTGTTCATGTTGCTCATGGTTTGAGTACCACTAAAAATACGATTGCGAATAGAACCAGTACCGGCACTTC
>DMQT01000078.1:0-11100 GCA_003455595.1 Betaproteobacteria bacterium | reverse complement strand
ACCAGGCCGAGTTTGATGTTGAGCCAAGTGCCGTTGTAACCATAGCCCAGCCATAACCAGATGCCGAACACCAGGGCAAGAATGCCCAGCGGCGTCATGAAGCGATAAAGCTTGCGTTCCATCAGTTTGAATCGCTCGGACGTGGCGCTGTCGCTGATCATGGCGTGATTGACAAACAGGCGCGGCAAATAGAACAGCCCGCCGAACCAGCTGACCACGAAAATAATGTGTAAGGCTTTAATCCATAAAATCAACATGCTGTGGTCCAAATGAAAAGTTCGCTTAGTCCGAAGGCAAAAAGCTGGCTCAAAAAAATGACTCCCGGCCCGGTCACGCTGCTGTTGCTCGGGCTGATTATCTACGTGTGGTTTCGTCCGCCCGCCTGGGTTTCAGACGAGCAGCGTGCGGTGCCGAATGTGCAGGTGATGCTCACTGACGGTCGCGTCGTGTCCATGGAATCATTGCGCGGCAAAGTGGTGCTGGTGAATTTCTGGGCCACCTGGTGCCCCTATTGCCGCCATGAAATGCCAGACATGCAGGCATTTTACCGCGACTGGCACGCGCGCGGGTTTGAAATCCTGGCCTTGTCAATCGAGGATAACCCGGCGCTGGTGGCCGCGTTCATGGAGAAGGCGCACTATACTTTCCCGGCCGCCCTCGCTACGACTGAAGTGCAACAAGCGTTTGGCGGCGCAAACCGGGTGCCACTGTCGTTTATTGTGGATAAAAAAGGCGTTATCCGCCACAAGGTCAGCGGTCAGGTGTACTACGCCAGGCTGGAAGGGCTGGTCGAACCGTTGCTCAAGGATTGATCCGCGCGCACGGTTTGCAGGTAGCCATCCATTTCGATCTTGTAGTAAAAATAATCCATCTCCGGTGCCGCGCCACCGAGGCGTGTGATCGCCGCAGAAATCTGCCCGCGGTGGTGGGTCTGGTGGTTCATCATGTGTGTCAACACATCGCGCACCCACATTTCGCGTGCTTGGCCATTGGATGAGGTGAACGCCAGGCGTTCGTCAAAAAACGCTTCATCGCGCGCTTCCAGCAACAATGACAATTCAGCGCTCTGGCTTTGCGTCATTTCAATCAGCTGATTCCAGTCAGGATACAGAATGCGCTTGAAATCAGCCTGGTAAGGCTCGCCACGCAGGCGGGCACACCATAGCCGACCCACTTGCATGATGTGATCCGTAGTGTGATGAATACTGCCAAAAAACAGACCTTGCGGGCTACTCAGCTGGGCCGGGTCGAGGCTGCCAAGCGCCGCAAACAGACGATCATTGGCCCATTGCTGGTAGTCCGACAGCACCACAAAATAACTTTTCCACGAATAAGGAGTGTGCATGATCAGCCTTGTTTTATGAATGCCTGGTCAAGTTGTTTGCGCAACTTGACGAAGTCGAGCTCGCCGATGGTTTGCTCGACGATATGGCCGTTCTGGTCTATCAGGAAGGAGGTTGGCGTGAGTTGCACGTTATCAAATTGGCGCGCCAGGTTGCCCTGGATATCCAGCGCGACCGGGAACGGCAAGGCGCGTTCCTGATTGAAACGCATCACGTAATTGGGCGGATCGTATGCCATCGCCACCGCAATCACCTCAAAGCCTTTGGCGTGATACCGTTTGTAGGTCTCAACGATGAGCGGCATCTCGGTGATACAGCCGGGGCACGACGTGGCCCAGAAGTTGACCAGCACCATTTTGCCGCGCAGACTTTGCATACTGATTTTTTTTCCGTTTAGATCGGTAAAGGTCACCTCCGGTGCGGTCGTTTTTTGCGTCAGACTGACAAACAGCAAGGCTACCAGCCCGATTGCAATAACGCCTATGAGGAAAAACTTGTAATATTTTTTGCCATTCATCGCATTTTTTTACTCGGAGAAATATATGCACCGGATTGTCATGGTTTTCGTCGGACTTGTCATCAGCCTTGCCGCCCATGCTGGTGCCCTGGACGGGTTTACCGACGGTCAGGCAACACAGGCTTTGAAGACCGCGCTGGAACAAGGTTCCATCAAAGCCGTAGCGCAATTAGGCAAACCTAATGGCTTTCTGGATAACCCGCAGATCAGGATACCGTTGCCGGAAAATCTCAAACGTGTCGAATCAATGGCGCGTATGGTCGGGCAGGGCGACAAATTCGACGAGCTCGTTATTGCCATGAACCGCGCTGCAGAAGCCTCCGTGCCGGAAGCTAAAACCTTGCTGGTGAATGCGGTGAAAAAGATGTCGGTGCAGGACGCCAAAACCATCCTTACCGGTGGCGACGAATCCGCCACCAACTACTTTCGGCAGAACTCACAGGATGCATTGCGCCTGAAATTTCTGCCCATCGTCACGCGCTACACACAAAAACTCGGCCTGGCGCAGCAATACAACAGCCTGGCTGGGCAGGCCGCCGGGTTCGGCCTGATCAAAGCAAGACGCCAATATCCAGGATTACGTCACCAATAAAGCATTGGACGGCTTGTACGCCACCATTGCCGAGCAAGAAAAAGCCCTGCGCAGCAACCCGCTGCAATATACCGGAGGCATCGCGAAAAAATACGGCAGCGGGCTGATGCAGTCGGTGTTTGGCGCGCTGGCAAAATAGTTTTTTTAAGGAACCGTACAGCGCGGTTTATTTGTGGCGTGGCTGAGGCGCGAAAAATTTGCATATGGGCTGGTTTGCAAAGTAGGTGAATGGCGGGGTTGTGCTCATAAGCCGCCGCTCAAGACTGCATGTATTCCACACCAGAGTAGCGGCTGATTCCAGTTAAAACCAGCCGCTAACCACGGTTAAACAACCCGCATAGGTATCCCATATAAGACTGAGAGTCACGGTGCCTGGCAATGCCAAAACACCCTCCGTACGAGCATAAGTTTGCGTGATAAGTTGTTTTTTTGAAATCGTTTGGCCTTGTCTGAAGTTTTGTGTTGCCATGCCGATAAACATAATAATACGGTCTGCGGATATTGGATTCTTGCGGCTGTTCTGCAAGGTGACCGTTGGTATTATTTGGGATTTTGAATTGTCTGACAGCGGCAATCCTGTGTGAAAATCAGGGGCGCAAAATTTTTGTCTAATGGTTATGACCCAAGAATGGCGAGACTGAGACGGAGGTTGCGGAGATGTACTTGTCGAGCACACCTATTTTCGTACCCTATCATCATCAGCTCTAGCGTGGCATCAAAATTAAAATGGAATTCACTCAAGAGCAGCTCTTTATATATAAAGCGCTGTTAACCGCCACCAAAAGCCTGGCTCAGGGCAATACCCCCGATGAAGTATTGCGGGCGGCCTGCGATGCCCTGGTTGCGTCATCCAAGCATATTTGTCTGGCATGGATGTATTTGGGGAACCCGGGTTCCGAAACGATCAGGCCGTCCTATTCAGTGGGAAGAGCTGCCGAATACACGCGGAATTTGGTGCTCGATCTTTCTCAGGAAGCAATGAAAGGTCCCGGCAGGCGTTCCTTGGCAAGTAATGAACCTGTACTGGTGCAAGTCAATTCTGATTCAAGCTTCGGCATCTGGCGTGACAATGCGATTCGGTACGGTTTACAGGAAGGACTGACCTTGCCGATTGGCGACCCGAATCATCCATTCAGGGGCCTGATCGTGATCTTCGTTGATATGCAGGATTACTTTGAACAGATCGGGATGGAACCTTTCATCGCTTTTGCCCAGTTGGCTACCGTCGCTCTGGATCAAGCCCGTTTGAAAGTCTCGCTAGAGGTAATGGCCTCGATTGATCCTTTGACCAACCTGCTTAACCGGCGGGCAATACAGGAGGTGATCAACCGTGAGTATGCGTACGCAAAGAGATCCGCAAAACCTTTCAGCATGATCCTGTTTGATCTGGATCGATTCAAGATGCTCAATGACAATTATGGTCATGATATCGGCGACAGGATTTTGCTCGGAATCAGCGAGGTCGCAAAGCAGACACTACGCACGAGTGACTGGTTGAGCAGGTGGGGCGGCGAGGAATTTCTGGCGATCCTGCCCGACACCGATGAGCATGGCGCGCTAATGATTGCTGAACGGCTGAGGGATGCAATCGAGAAATTTTCAATTAAGTTCAATACTCAAAAAATCAGAACGACTGCAAGCATCGGGATTGCCAGTTATCCCCGTGATGGCGATACGTCAGACTTTTTGATAAAGGCAGCAGATGCCGCACTTTATGAAGCCAAGAAATTCGGACGAAATCTTGTGGTGGCAGCCAAGGATAAGCGAGAGGTTTATTCCATTGCGGCGAAACTGAACGCCGCCATAGAAAACAACCGGCTGGTGCCGGCCTATCAGGTGATCGTGGACCTGAAAACCAGAAAGCCGGTTGCTGAAGAAGCCCTGGCCAGATTAATCGATGAGTCCGGAAATATCATTGTGGCTACCGACTTCATTTCGGCGGCGATGGAGTTACAGCTGACACACCTGGTCGATTATCAAATCATTAAACAGACCATGAACCACTGTGCGGCAAATATTGCTGGCGGCGGCCAACCCATAGCGCATTTCGTTAATATTTCAGCGGACCTTCTGCTGCATCAGGACTTGATCCAGGGGTTATTTGCGGAAGCTCAGGCAGCCTGCATGTTGTGCGGGGTGGATATGGGCCCCACCAAACCTATAGTGCTGGAAATTACGGAAAGACAATTGCTCGGTGATGTCAATGCAGTCAAAGCCAAGCTTGCACCTTTCCTTGATTTTGGAATGCGCCTGGCTATTGATGATTTTGGTAGCGGCTATTCTTCATTCCAGTATCTGGCTGACCTGCCTGTTTCGTTCCTGAAAATTGAAGGGAGCCTGATTCAACAGGTAAAAGACAAGCGCATCAGGCAGATCGTCAAACGGATCAGCGATATCGCAAAAGACCTGCAGTTGATCACGATCGCCGAGTATGTCGAAGATGCCGATACCGCTGATATTCTCTGCGAGCTGGAAATAGACTGGGCGCAAGGCTACTTCTTTGGGCGGCCTGTTCTGGCAAGACAATAATCACATTACACAGTAAAGTGCGCCCGAGTTGGGGGCAGTAAAAAAAGCCAAAATTCCGGAATCAACCACGTATTTCGGAGATTCATTTTTTAACCCGCTACAATGAAACGGGTGGCGTGCCTGCTGCCCGTTTTTCATTCTTCGATCCCATCATGGCCAAACTGCTCATTATTCTCACCGCCGCTTCCGCTCTGTCACTGAAAGATGGCAGCACGATGCCGACCGGCTTCTGGGCGCAGGAATTCGTACCTGCGCACCATCTTTTTTTGGAGCACGGCCACCAGATCGACATTGCTACGCCGAATGGCAAAGCTGCGGCGCTCGATGAAACCTGCTTCGCGCCTGAATTTCATCAGCATGACGCAGGTCGTATTTTCAATTTGCGCGAGCAGCTTGATGCCATCGAAGGCTGGCGTGCGCCGCTGTCGCTGGAACGTCTGGCGCTCACAGGCGCGAAATACGACGCGCTGTTTTTCCCCGGTGGGCACGGCCCGATGGTCGATCTGATCGTCTCGGAGGCGTGCGGCAATCTGGTCAAGCGCACCGTGGCTGGCAATGGTTTGATCGGTGCAGTGTGCCACGGTCAGGCCGGTCTGGTGCCCGCGCAGCACGCCGGTGAATGGTTGTTTGCCGGCTATGCAATGACCTGTTTTAGTCCTGAAGAAGAACGCCTGGCAGGCTTGGCCGAACAATTGCCCGAGTTGCTTGGCGAGCGGTTGACGGCGCTTGGCGGACTGCTGCAATTTGGTGCGGCGGGCAGCGAGCACGTGGTGGTTGATCGGCAGCTCTATACCGGACAAAACCCGGCGTCGGTTGAGAAGCTCGCCTTCGTCATGGCGCGTCGCCTGAAAAAATTGGGCAGTCTGGATAAAGACGCATGCGGTACGCCCTGCGATTGACGGGGGCATGTTTGGTCGCGACAGCGATAGTGCATGGGTGCGCAAATTTGCGCAGATTGTGTGCGTGTATTGCATATGCAAGCTTTTTTTAAAAATAACTTATTGAATTAAAAGTTAATTATAACTTTATTGCTTTGGCACGCGGCTTGCCTAGATAGGTGCAACAGTGTTCTCACACACTTCACTTATTTGTTTAACCAGGCAGGGCACGACCATGCAAATTCAATCCAATCGGTCGGCCGATAGCGTCGCATTCGATGAAATGATCGGCGGTATCGAGGCGCTGATGATTACCGTCGAGCCGGGTAATTCGGTGGAATACATCGCCGAGCTGGCGCTGATGACGCCGTATCATTATCTGGTCACGCTCGACAGCGCGCGCCACTTGACGCACGTGTTGCGCATCGACATGAATTCGCCGGATATCCTGCTGCGCGAAGTGAAGGACGCCCGCTACAGCGATATTTTCCGTCACTTGAATACCTCTACCCGGTCGGTGCGCGGCGACCGCACAGCCGTTACCTGGGCGAAATTCTCTATACCACCAATCGCCACGAAGTGGTGGCGCTTCAGCAGCAGCGCGAGTTTCGGTTCTTTCCGGTGGGCCAGCTGGCGGAGCTGGATTTGCCGCTCAACGTGAGTTTTTCCAAGCCGTCGCCGTATACGCAAAACATGGTGGGTTACATGGAGCGCCCCAGCGACGGCATCCGCGTGTATCACCATGGCGAATGCATCATTCTGCCCACGGTGCAGGCGGCTTACGAGCGTGGCAAGGAAATGCAGGAACGCCTGGGTATCAAGGACATGATCCTGCCGATCGATCATTTGGCTACCCGCGTCTATAGTCAGAATCGCGAAGCCGCGTTACTCGAATACCTCGCGCTGTCGAGCTATTACTACTGGGGCAGCTATGACATCAAGGATCAGAATTCGTCCACCAACGTCACTAAAAACGTGCGTTTGCAGCCCGAGTCAGTGAGTCCGGCCAAGGTGTTCACCGCCGGTAATCAGCCGTATTGTGTCAACCACCTGGACAAATTGCCAAGCCCGACCGAAACCTTCGTGCGCAATTACGGCCCGCGCCTGCACCACATCGCGCTGGCGGTGAAAGACGGTCAGCGCAACGGCAAGGAGCACATCGATTTTGTGGTGGATGCGATTACCGCGCAGGGCAAAGGCTTCCTGCTCGACACCATCGGCTCGCGCGAAGAAGGCCTCAAGCAGATATTCTCGTCAGCGTCGGATTTCTCCTCGCTGATCATCGAATACGTACGCCGCTTCGGCGACTTCGAGGGCTTTTTCACCCGCGATAACGTCGCCCAGCTGACGTTTGCGGCGGGCTTGCAGGAAGGAATGGAGCTGGGAACCTAAGATGCTGCCCGTGCGAGGACAGCACCTGACGAATCAGGCTTTTACGCCCGAACCATACAGATAGTGCGAGAACTGCGCGTGGTCGCTGCTCACCGCGCGGAACAGGTGATCCATGCTCAGCACGGCCTGTTCGACGATGTTGATGGCGATGTACGGATGCTCAACCTTCATGCGCTTGTACATGGCGCGCGACAGTTTGAGCACCTGCGTGTCTTCGGCCTTGGCGACCAGCCGTACCGAGCGCGCGCGCTTGTCGAAGAATGACATCATGCCGAGCATTGCACCCGCGCCCGAGCGCACCACTTCGTATTCGGTGGTGCCGTCCGGGATCACCAGCGCCACCTCACCCTTGACCACAAAATACAGCTCGTCGCCGACGTCGCCCACATCCGAAATCACGGCGTGCGTGTTGAAGTGCAGTACGGTCAGGTAGTTGAGCAGGGTGTTGACTTCAGCCACGGTGAGCGATTCGCACAGATATTGCTGCGTCAGAAATTGCGTGAGTTGAGCGTGTTCGGCATTGTTGCGGGGGATGGCGGTTTCGGCCATGAGATTCTCCACGTATTGAGTTGAATTGATTTTTGTTTTCGGGATTATAAACCGTCGGACGCGTGCGCGGCTTTTTGTAGCAGGCGCATGCCGCCGATCATGCCCTCGACACGCTGCTGGATGCGCGCGGCAAGTTCGCGCCAGGCCTCTTTGTCGGCCACATCGGGGATTGGCTCGAACGGATAATAGCGATGTTGCAGTCCTGCGCGCAGCGGCGGCCTGGCGGCCAGGGCAGCGGCGTCAAGTGTGACCAGCAGATCCGCCCACGCCAGCGCTGTGTCGTCCAGCACCGGCACCTCGCCCGCCATGCCGGGCAGCACCGCTGCGCGCGCCTCCATCCAGTCGCTGCCCAGCGTGTTGGCGTAATGCGCAGCGAGGATGGCGGGGGTGGGGTGGCTGGCGCAGAAAAAGACGATGCGGGCTTTACGTTTGTAGGCCATGTTTTTATGCTGGCGGTATCAGGAGGTTTGTATGGCTAAATTTTATCCCGCACTGAATGATCAGCACCGGCTTTTTATTCGTCGCCAGAAAATATTTTTCACCGCTAGCGCGGCCGCTGCAGGACGTATCAACCTGTCGCCCAAGGGCATGGACAGCTTGCGCATTCTCGACGAGTATCGTGTCGCTTATCTCGATCTCACCGGCAGCGGCAATGAGAGCGCGGCGCATCTGCTGGAAAACGGTCGCATGACACTGATGTTCTGCAGCTTCGATGACGACATGCTGATCCTGCGCTTGTATGGTCGCGGGCGCGCCATCCAGCCACGTGACACCGACTGGGCGGCGCTGCGCGCGTATTTCCCTGCATTGCCGGGCGAGCGCCAGATCATCGAGCTGGCGGTGGAGTCGGTGCAGACCTCGTGCGGCTATACGGTGCCGCGTTATGTGTATGCGGGCGAGCGCGATACGCTGGTGCGCTGGGCGGAAAAAAAGGGCGCGCAAGGCTTGCTCGAGTATTGGCGCGAGAAGAACCGAACCAGCATCGACGGCCTGCCCACTGGCCTGCTGACGGAGTGAAGCTGCGTGGTAAGATTCACGCCTAAATTTCTATCTGCACCGACTTGAATTCTCTCCTTCTTCCCTTGCTGCGCGCCTTGTCTGACGGCGAATTTCACTCTGGCGAGGCGCTTGCGCAGCGCTTTGGCGTGTCGCGCGCCAGCGTGTGGAACGCGCTGCAGGCGGCGCAGGCCGCTGGTGCGGTGCTGCATAAAGTGCGTGGTCGCGGCTACCGTTTATCCGGCGGTGCGAGCTGGCTCGATGCCGCCGCCATCCAGCAGCTGCCCGGTGCTGAGGCTTACACCCTGGAGGTCGTCGACAGTATCGACTCGACCAACGCTGAATTGATGCGCCAGGCGCTGGCCGGTGCACCGCACCGCAGCTGTCTGGCGGCTGAAATCCAGCACGCCGGGCGCGGGCGGCGCGGGCGCGAGTGGCACAGCGTGCCGGGCGGCAGTCTGACGTTTTCGGTGTTGTGGCGTTTCAATCAGGGTATGAGCGCGTTGTCCGGCCTGAGTCTGGCCGTGGGCGTGGCGCTGTTGCGCAGCCTGCGTGAATTCGGCGCGGCGGATTTGCAGCTTAAATGGCCCAATGATTTGCTGTGGCAGTACCGCAAGCTGGCCGGGATACTGATCGAAGTGCAAGGCGATGTGATGGGGCCGTCGGTGGCGATTATCGGTATCGGCATCAACCTGCAACTGCCCTCTGTCGTGCGCGACGAGATCGACCAGGCGGTCACCGATCTGGCTGAAATCGTGGCCAGCCCGATTGACCGGAACGCCTTGCTGGGCAGTCTGTTACGCCACTTGCACGACGTCATGGCGGATTTTGAAGCGCAGGGTCTGACCCGCTTGCGCGGCGAATGGCTGGATGCGCACGCCTATCATGACAAGCCGGTGCGCGTGCTGCTGGCAAATGGCAACGACCTGTGCGGCAAGGTGGTCGGGCTGGATGAAGACGGCGCGCTGGTGCTGGAAGACGCGGGCGGCCAGCATAGCCGCGTCAACAGCGGCGAAGTGCATTTAACCCGGCGTGCATCTTGATACTGGTAATCGACGCGGGCAATACCCGCATTAAATGGGGGCTGCACGATGGCGCGGCGTGGCGGACGCAAGGGCAGGCCGCGCAGGCGGATGTAGCGAGTTTGTGCGCCGCGCTGGCTGATTTACCCAGACCGACACGCATCGTCGTCAGCCATGTCGCGGCTGCGCCGCTGTACGATGCGCTGGCGCAGGCATTGGCGCAGTTCAATCTGCCGCTGCAGCGGGTCTACGCCTGCGCGCGCCAGTGCGGTGTTGAGAACGGTTACGCCGACCCGCCGAAACTCGGTGCGGATCGCTGGGCAGCGCTGATTGCAGCGCAGCATCTGGCAGGCGGCACGCAGCTGGTAGTCAAGGCCGGCACCGCGCTCACTGTGGATGCGCTGCACGCTGGACGCTTTCTCGGCGGGCTGATTGTGCCAGGCTATCATTTGCTCGGCAATGCGTTGCAACCGGTCACTGCGCTGCCGAATACGTCCGACGGCCGCTTTAGTATCTGGCCGGACAACATCCGCGACGCACTGGAGAGCGGGCGTTTGCGTGCGCTGGCCGGTGCGGTAGCGGCGCAACATGCGCAGCTTGCACAGCACGCGGGTACGTCGGTGGGAATACTGCTCAGCGGCGGCGACGCGGCCAGACTTGCGCCGCATTTGCCGCAGCCATTACGACAGGTGGACAATCTGGTTCTCGAAGGGCTGCGCATCATCGCATTGGAAACGACCCCATGAAATTGCTGTTTTTATTATTGCTGCTGGCCAATCTGGCGGTGTTTGCCGTGTTGCAGTGGGGTGGTGACGGCAGCGCCGATGCGGCGCGCCATCTGCCGCTGCAGGCTGAACGTATCCGCCTGCTGGGTGAGCCGACATCCGCCGCAACCGCGCCGGTTGAACCTGCGGCTGTGCCAGTGTCGGTGCTGACGCCCAAACCGGATAGTCCGGCCGCGCCGGTTGCCTGCATGCGCTGGGGGCCGATTGCGGCTGCGCGGCTGGATGAAGCCAGCGCGCTGCTGGCGCCGCTCAAATTGGGCGACAGGCTGGTCATACAAGCGCAGGGCGAGCCCGGTGGGCCATATTGGGTGTATATACCGCCGCTGGCGAATAAAACCCTGGCCGATGCCAAGCTCAATGAATTGGCGAATTTAGGTGTGAAAGACCTCGCCGTGGTGCGTGCTGGAAAATGGCAAAATGCGATTTCTCTCGGCCTTTATGCCAAACAGCCGATTGCCGACGCACGTCTGGCCGAGTTGCGTAAAAAAGGCGTACAG
>DMQT01000305.1 GCA_003455595.1 Betaproteobacteria bacterium | reverse complement strand
CGATGACGTTGAGCATGCCCGCAGCCGCCCACGGGCCGATTTGCACGGCCATCGCCTCGGGCGATTCGTCGTACTCGCCGAAAGCGTTGGGCAGGCCCGCATTGGGGTGTGCCGACACATAACAGTCGGCCTTGGTTGCCAGCTCTTCGACGTACTGACGCAGTTCGTGCGCGCCCAGCGCGCAGTTGAGGCCGATCGACAGGGGGCGCACGTGGCGCACCGAATTGAGGAAGGCTTCGGTTGTCTGGCCGGACAAGGTGCGGCCGGAGGCGTCGGTAATCGTGCCCGAAATCATGATCGGCAGCTGCAAGCCATGGGTGTCAAAAAACAGCTCGATGGCAAACAGCGCGGCCTTGGCGTTGAGCGTGTCGAAGATGGTTTCCACCATCAGGATATCGGCGCCGCCGTCCACCAGTCCGCGGATAGCTTCAGTGTAAGTGCCCACCAACTCGTCAAAACTCACATTGCGGAAACCGGGGTCGTTGACGTCCGGCGACATGCTTGCGGTGCGGCTGGTGGGGCCCAGAATGCCCGCGACAAAGCGCGGCTGATCCGGGGTTTTGGCGCTGTATTCGTCTGCCGCGCTGCGCGCCAGTTTGGCGGCCTCGAAGTTGATTTCGTACACCAGGTGTTGCATGTGGTAATCCGCCATCGAAACCGAGGTGGCATTGAAGGTATTGGTTTCGAGGATGTCCGCACCCGCCTCCAGATAGGCACTGTGGATGGCATGGATGATGTGCGGCTGGGTCAGCACCAGCAGATCGTTATTGCCCTTCAGGTCGTGCGCAAATTCGGCAAAGCGCGCACCGCGATAATCCGCCTCCTCCAGCTTGTAGCTCTGGATCATCGTGCCCATCGCCCCGTCGAGGATCAGGATGCGCTGTTTGAGAGCGGCGTGGAGCAAATCGGTGCGAGTGGTCATGGCGGTATACGGTGCGGCAGAAAGGCGGTTATGATACGGCGAATCAGGGGCTTAAGCCAGTTGCAGGGCGCCCCGTCAAGGAGCCGCCATGCAGCATCTCAATCCCAAATCCGCCTATGCTTTTATGCAGACCCACCCCGACGCCGTGTTCATCGACGTGCGTTCGGAGATGGAGTTCCTGTTTGTCGGCCACCCCAGGGACAGCATCCACATCGCCTGGAACGAATTCCCCGACTGGGAAATCAACCCGCAGTTTCTCGCCCAGGTGCGTCGCGCCACCTCGGTGAACCGGCCGCTGGTGCTGATCTGCCGCAGCGGCAACCGCTCCAGCGAGGCCGGGCTGTTTCTCGAGCAGCATGGTTACACCGAGGTGTACAACGTGGCGCACGGGTTTGAAGGCACGCTGGACGAGCAGCACCATCGCGGCAGCGTGTCAGGCTGGCGTTTTGACGGGCTGCCGTGGGAGCAGGTCTGACGCTGCTGTAAGCCCGCTGTCAACTGGGGCTGTTCTAATGCGTTGTTGCCCTCGCATCAACCGCACGGAATAAAGCCATGGATTTCCCGATATTGAAGCAGCTGGTCACCGGCCTGGTGCGCACCCGCGCCATGAGCCGTCATTTTCGCCGTCTGGTATTGCTGGAGGCGTTGACGCGCTCGGGCGTGAGCAAGGAGGTGCCGAACGCGCTGGCGCAAACGCTGACGGCGGCAGCGAGCAGCGCGACCACGGCGTTGCTGGAGACCCTGCACAGTCACGCCGACGGCCTCACCGCGCACGAGGCTGACGAAATCCGTGCCCGCGTCGGCGTCAACGAGGTGGAGCAGGAAAAGCCGATGCCGTGGTGGCTGCACCTGTGGCACAGCTACAGCAATCCGTTCAACCTGCTGCTGACGCTGCTGGCACTGGTGTCGTATTTCACCGACGACATGAAGGGCGCCATCGTCATTTCGACCATGGTGGTGCTGTCGACGCTGCTGCGTTTCTGGCAGGAATCCAAATCCAACAAGGCCGCCGAAAAACTCAAGGCGATGGTCAGCAACACGGCCACGGTGTTGCGCCGTGATCCGGCCGAGGACGCCGCCGAGGAGGCGCGCATCTACTTCAATGCGGTGCTGCATCCGCAAGGGCCGCGCCGTACCGAAGTGCCGATCAAGCAGCTGGTGCCGGGTGATCTGGTGGTGCTGTCGGCAGGCGACATGATCCCGGCGGATATGCGCGTACTGTCGGCAAAAGACCTGTTCCTGAGCCAGGCAGCGATGACCGGCGAATCGCTGCCGGTGGAAAAGTTTGCCCAGACGCGTCACCAGCCTGCCGTCAATCCGCTTGACCTCGACAATATCCTGTTCATGGGCACCAACGTGGTGAGTGGTTCGGCAACGGCCATTGTTGTTACAACCGGCAGCAACACCTATTTCGGTGCGCTGGCTCAGCGCGTCACCACCACCGACCGCGCGCCGACCGCCTTTCAGGCCGGGGTGAACAAGGTAAGCTGGCTGCTGATCCGCTTCATGTTCGTGATGACGCCGCTGGTGCTGTTCATTAACGGCTTCACCAAGGGCGACTGGGTCGAGGCGTTCCTGTTCGCGTTGTCGGTTGCGGTGGGCCTGACTCCGGAAATGCTGCCGATGATCGTCACCGCCACCCTGGCCAAGGGCGCAGTGGTGCTGTCGCGCAAGAAAGTCATCGTCAAACGCCTGGACGCGATCCAGAACTTTGGCGCGATGGACGTGCTGTGCACCGATAAGACCGGTACCCTGACCCAGGACAAAATTTTCCTGGCTCGCCACACTGACGTGTTCGGCGAGGTGTCGGATCAGGTGCTGGAGTATGCCTACCTCAATAGTTACTACCAGACCGGCCTGAAAAATCTGCTCGACGTAGCGGTGCTGGAACACGCCGAAGTGCATCGTGAACTCAACGTCGCAAAGCACTACCGCAAGGTGGACGAAATCCCGTTCGATTTTCAGCGGCGACGCATGTCAGTCGTGGTGTCAGAACGCGACGATCACCACGAGCTGATCTGCAAAGGCGCGGTGGAGGAGATCCTCGGTGTGTGCAACCGGGTGCAGCATGGCGATGCGATCGAGCCGCTTTCAGATGAACTGCTGGCGCAGGTGAATAGCCTGACCGCTGCCCTCAATGAAGAGGGCCTGCGCGTAGTGGCGGTTGCGATGAAAGAAACCCCGCCCACCCAGAACGTTTACAGTGTGGCGGACGAATCCGGCCTGGTCCTGGTGGGCTATATCGCCTTCCTCGACCCGCCCAAGGAATCCACCGCCCCTGCACTCAAGGCGCTGCAGGCACACGGTGTCGCCGTGAAAGTCCTGACCGGGGACAACGAGCGCGTCACTGCCAAAATCTGCCGTGAAGTCGGCTTGCCGACGCAGGGCGTGATACTGGGCAATACGATCGAGGCAATCAGCGATACCGAGCTGGCGCTCGTGGTCGAACAGCACAACGTGTTCGCCAAGCTCTCGCCTGCGCACAAGGAGCGCATCGTGCGCG
>DMQT01000038.1:1952-5311 GCA_003455595.1 Betaproteobacteria bacterium | reverse complement strand
ACTGCCGAGTGGTGACCGAACGGGTAGTGACTGAATTCCACGCCCTTGACTGCTTTCAGATCATCGTCATTCATGACGAAATTTTTCGCCCAGTCGTACCACCACTTGTAATACTTTTCCTGCATCGCAGGATTGAGGTTATAGCGCTCGTAAAAACCGAATACGCTGACGCGATTGGTATTGCCGCTGAAGGGGAAGTGTCCGGACATGCCTGTGTTCCTCTTGGGTAATCAACAAAACTGCTATTTTAAGAAAATTCTGCGGTTTGCGCCAGCCAATGTATCGCCATCGGTGGCGGGTGTCGAATTGCGCTAAACTGCCAATAGCCAATTTCTAGAGCTAGCGTGATGAATCAGTACACTTTTGAAGCAAAAAACGAACTGGAACAGCAGTTGTTGTGTGCGCTCGACGGAACCGTTTCCGGCGATGCCTTTATGCGCTATCTGCTGGATGCGCAGGTGTTCATGCCGGTCGAAGACGAGGCTGAACAGATCAAAGGTTTTCAGCGAAGCACGCGGGCGCAGCCGTTGGTGTTGAAAGACGAAGCAGGTACGCAGGTGCTGGTGCTGTTTACCAGCCCGGAACGCGCCAAGGATTTTGTGCAGGATTTCCCCAGCTATGGCGGTGGATTGCTGACGGAATTCAGCTGGGTGCTGCGCAAAATGGGTGTGCCAGCGGGTATTGCGCTCAACCCCGGTCTGGATGCCGGCTTCGATCTGGAGCCGGAAATGGTGGCGGACTTGATGGCCGCGCTACCGCCGGAGGCTTGATGAGCACGCGTCAGATTGGCGAGGTGTACTCGCCCGACCACACTGAATACAGTGAAGCCACGCAGTATAGTTATCACGATGGCGTGCACGATCTGGTGCTGTTCTGGACCAATCCCTCGGCAGACGAGATAGCGGGTTTTCGCAGCCAGCCGGTCGAGTTTGCGCTGTATGTGCAGCAGCCGGTGCTGTTCCTGCTGTTTCGTATCGTTGAGGTGTGCGAGTGGTCGGATGTGGCTTACAACGTGCATCTGCTACGCAACGAGCAACCGGCAATACCAAACGAGCCGCCTGGCGACCATGCCCGCGTACAGATGACGCTGGTGGATGCCAGCAACGGTATCGTGCGCGCCAAACGCGTGGTCGGCATGGGGCCTTCGATGACCCAGGCCATGCGCCATAGCTTGCAGGAACAGGCCACGCTGCCGTTTTCACGCTTTGATTACGAAGCGCTGGTGCAGCAGGCTTATGCGCGCTACCCCGATTCCGACGCCATGCTGAAGGATGCCTGGCTGGCGGAATCGGCGGAGAGTGAAAATTGAGTACGGCATTGCTGGCTGCCGCGCAGGCAGATTTCATTGCAGCGCTGGGCGCGGATCGTGTTTTTACCGATATTGAAACCCTGACGCTGTATAGCCACGACGAAACCGCCCAAGCCTGCACACCTGACGCGGTGCTGTTCCCTGTCAGCCACGAACACGTTGCAGCCCTGATGAAAATAGCACTGGCGCATCGCATCGCGCTGGTGCCGCGCGCAGGCGGTTCAGGCAATGTCGGTGGTGCATTGCCCGTGACTGGGAGCGTGGTGGTGAGCTTTGAATGCATGCGCCGGGTCATCGAATTCAACCCGGCGGATCGCTACATGGTGGTCGAGCCGGGCGTGGTGACAGCCGACATTGACCAGCTGGCACGCCAGCATGGGCTGTTTTACCCCCCCGACCCTGGCAGTGCGTCGTATTGCCGTATCGGCGGCAACCTCGCGATGAATGCGGCCGGGCCGCGTGCCGTGAAATACGGCGTGACGCGGGATTACGTGCTGGGTTTGCGCGCCGTGACCGGCAGCGGCGCGGAAATCCGTACCGGATGCCGCACCACCAAGGGCGTGACCGGCTACGATCTCACGCGCCTGCTGGTGGGCTCGGAAGGCACGCTGGCACTGATTACCGAGGCCACCGTCAGGTTGCTACCTGCACCCGAAGCGCGTGCCACCTTGCGCGTGTGCTATGCCAGCAATGTGGCAGCGTGCCAGGCGGTGGCACGCGTCATGCGTCAAGCCGTCATCCCGTGCGCGCTGGAATTCATGGATCGGCGCTCGATTGCCGCGATACAGGCAACGGGTGCGGCGACTGACTTGCCGTCCGGCACGCAGGCGCTGTTGATGGTTGAGGCCGACGGTATTGCAGCCGATTTACCGCGCCAGATTGCCGCGCTGAGCGCAGCACTGCAAGGCGATGGCATGCTGCAACTGCTTGAAGCCAATAATCCGGCTGAAGTAGCGGCGCTGTGGCAAGCACGCAAGGCCTTGTCGCATGCGGTGAAGCGCATCGCGCCGCTCAAGATCAACGAGGACGTGGTGGTGCCGGTATCCCGCCTGGCCGAGCTGGTCGCGCACATCGACACGCTGGCGCAGGACACTGCGCTGCCGATTGTCAGTTTTGGCCATGCAGGCAATGGCAATCTGCACGTCAATATCATGGTGGACCCGGCGAATAGCATGCAAATGGAACACGCCCATGCGTGCCTGCAATCGCTGTTTGCCAAAGTGCTGGCGCTGGGTGGCACGCTTTCGGGCGAACACGGTATTGGCACCGAAAAGCGCGATTACATGCATCTGGAAGTTGATGCCCCCACGATGGATTTGTTGCGTTTAATCAAGGCGCAATTCGATCCGCAGGGTTTGCTTAATCCAGGCAAGCTGCTGTCACGCTGAAAATTGTTGCGCCCAAGTGTTTACAAGGGCTCCGCAGCCCCATATAATGCGCGTCTTTCGGGGGTATAGCTCAGCTGGGAGAGCGCTTGCATGGCATGCAAGAGGTCAGCGGTTCGATCCCGCTTACCTCCACCAGAAATGGTTAGACTGATGCACAAAGTTGGCGTAGCAACAGTTTGGATAGGTCTTTTATCAAGTATGTCCGGTCTGGTTTTTGGCGGAATTGACTTGGTAAATGATGGTGAAGTTGGTATCATGTTTGCCCTGATACCCGTAGGCTTTGCCATGTTATTGGTAGGAACAGCGATTACTCAGTTTTCTGGCAAAAAATAAGAAAACAAGTTTAGCTTGAGTAACAGAAACACCTCAGTCCCCATCGTCTAGAGGCCTAGGACACCGCCCTTTCACGGCGATAACACGAGTTCGAATCTCGTTGGGGACGCCAGTCTTGACGGGCTGCAGCGATGCAGCCCGTTTATTTTCCGCCAGCCGCAGAAATGCCTGTCGGAAAGCAAAGCGCAGTAAAACTGGAGTGGTAGTTCAGTTGGTTAGAATACCGGCCTGTCACGCCGGGGGTCGCGGGTTCGAGTCCCGTCCACTCCGCCAACACCGCTGCCGTACAGGCAGCATAAAAAGCCGGATCGCTTGCGATCCGGCTTTTT
>DMQT01000038.1:0-1877 GCA_003455595.1 Betaproteobacteria bacterium | reverse complement strand
TGAGCGCTATAGAGCTGTTGCTGGGCATTCAACACATCAATGTTCGTGCGTATTCCCAATCCAAATCCTGCCTGATTACCCTTGACTGCGCTGTTGCTTGAATCTACGGCCGATTCCAGCGCGACAACTTGTGACAAGCCGTTCTCGATGCCCGCATAGGCCTGTCGAGCATCGGCCGCCACCTGACGGCGTGCCGTTTCCACATCGGCACGTGCCTTGTGCTTATTGGCAATGGCTTCGTTCACGCGGGCGCTGGTCGCGCCCCCCGCAAAAAGCGGGATATTCAGCTGAATCCCAGCCTGTTGTGATGTCGCAGCGGTGGTGTAATTGACCGGCGTCAGGCTGCTTGATGAATAATTTTTGCCATACGACGCCGTCAGGTCAAGCGTAGGGAGATGTTCGGCTCTATTCCGTCTGACCTCTGATTCTGCCGCCGCCAGCAAAGCTGTTTGTGCACGCACAGTGGGATTATTGTCTTGTGCCTGATTTGCCCACGCCAGAATATCATTGGGTTGCGGTTGGGGAATCACCACCTCAGGCCGCAGCGTCGCCAATGGGTAGGGCACCGGCCCCACGGCTTTTTCCAGATCGGCGCGTCGGCTTGCCAGGTCATTGCGTGCCGCAACCCACTGAGCCGTTGCCAGGTCGCGACGTGACTTGGCTTAATACACATCGGTCACCGCATGCGTACCGGTCTGAAAACCATGCGTTGCCTGTGCCAGTTGCTGTTCCATGGCGTTCACTTGTGCTTGGGCAGAGACAATCCCTTCCTGGGCGCTGACCACGCCGAAATACGCTTGCGCCACGCGCAGGATCAAATCCTGTTCCGCTTGCGCAAATTGTGCCAGCGCCTGGTCCACAACATGTTGCGATGTCTGATAGGCAAACAGGTTCTGCACACGGACAAGCGGTTGCGTTAACTGGAGCGTCCACGCCCACGTGCGCCCGTCGCGATTCACCGTAGGCGAAGGCGAGAAAGTAGTCTCGGTATTGGTTTTCGCAGCATTGCCGCTGACATTCACCGTTGGCAGCAAACCAGCCCGCGCTTCGGGTATTTTCTGCTGCGCAGCTTCGAGGGTATAACGCGCTGCTTCAAAGCTGGGGTCATTGCTTTGGGCCAGCCGATAGATGTCCAGCAGGCTGGCACTCCACGCCGGGGGGAAATTCGCCCAGAACAAGGTCAATAAAACCGCAGCCCGCAGCATTGATTGTTTTTGTAGGTTCATTACCGCGCATACCCACTGTCGTGGGGCCTGTTTTTTATTGTTGAGTGTGGATAAATGACCGGCACTCGCGCTATCAGTCCCGTCCTCCAGAGGATGTGACCTTACCTAACGAGTTGTGCCGCCTCAATCAGCTTACGACGGCTTTATTGCAATTCGTAGCGTTTCTCTTCATAGCCACTCTATTGAGCATGTAGTTAGAGCGATGTTGGCAGCGCCAGCCATGAGTCGAAAGGGCTATATATCGCGCTGGATCGATTTTGATACTGTCACATAACTTCGATATATTCCTGACAATAACGTCAGGAATCAAATAGGGAACCAAATGCAACTAGTAGCTTATAGTTTACCCACGAGCGCGATGAGAGTACTCATCATTCACCAGAACTATCCAGGCCAGTTTCGCCACGTGGCGGCGTCCTGGTCGCGGCTGCCTGGCGTTCGCGCAAGTAATCCGCAAACGCTGACAGCTTGGTCACGCGCTGTGTGCTGCGCTGGTAATGCGGCCATGTCTCTGCTGCCAAATGGCTGCGTACGGTGTTCACCGCGCACCCCACTTCTTCGGCAATCTTGAGCAAGCTCATGCCGTGTTTCCTCAATAATGCAATTTCCACATACACCTCGTTCGTGATCACGGCCGCTTTCAAAATCCGG
>DMQT01000248.1:1984-4377 GCA_003455595.1 Betaproteobacteria bacterium | reverse complement strand
GGCACGGGCTATGCGTCATATCACTTGGGCACTGTTTGCCTCACCGATCAACGACTATAGGAGCTCCTGTCATGAACACCCACCATCCCATCCGCGCCACGCTGCTAGTGCCGCTGGTGCTTTCCGCCGCACTGCTGTCAGCCCGCAGTTATGCCGACAATACGCTGCCGGTGCGTCCCTACACCCATGCCGCCAAACCGTACACAGACAGTGAACGGGTGGTGGAAAACCCCGGCTGGGCCAACCCCTATGCCGCCCGCGCCGCCGCCCAGTCGGGCCGCGCGCTGATCGACCACTTGCAGGCTGCGCGGGCGTTCATCTCCGACGGCTCGGCAGAAGGCGCGCACAACATGCTCACGGTGGCGGGTGACTTCGACAGCGTGCTGCTGCAAAACATGCCATTCCTGGCGGTATCCGACAACATCCGTAACGCGCAGCACAAACTCGTCAGCGGCGACATCACGGCCACCACAGACACCCTGTTGCCGATCTATGCCCAGCTCGACGACATGCAGGTATATGCACCGAAGCTCGCACAACACAGCCGCGACAAGCTGCACAGCGCCGAAGCGCAAGCGCGTAACGGCGACAAGCAGGGCGCCAGTCAGACCCTGAGCGACGTTGCCAACGAAATCCAGTCCACCACCGTGTACCTGCCGCTGGGCAAGGTGCGGCGTGATATCCAGGCCGCCAAGGCCGACCTCAATCACCCCACGCCGAATCTTGCCGCCGCCAAACAGGCAGTAGACCGCGCGCTCGGCAGTTTGGTATCGGAAAACGTACGGGTCGTGGCGCTGTCCAACCGCTAGTGCCACGCAGTTTTGTTTAATCACTTCATAGAAAGGAACACTCTCATGAACACCCTGCAAACCAACGAAAATGCCTTCATCGCCACGTTCGACACCCATCAGCAAGCAGAGCAAGACGTGAGGGAACGACAGAAATCCGGCTTCGACATGAAAAAGCTGTCGATCATCGGCCACCGCCACCACCTGCTGCCCATCGCCCACGGCAGCGCCGAGGAAGTCGAGCAAGCCGCCATCCTGCAGCGGGCGCACGGATAAGACTGGCCCACAGGAGATACAAAATGAAGCAAGACTATGTTTCCGACTTTACGCTGTTCATCAATCACTACCTGGCGAATCACCCGGAAGTTGTAGCAGAACAGAAACGCGGATGGGATAAATACTGGAACCCGGACGCGGATCAGGCCGCGCAGGCGCAAAACAGTAAAGATACTGCTCCGAACGACGGCTACGGATTTTTCCTGCCGGCAGGCATAGACAAATCCCACTGAAAGCCGAGGATGCGGCGATGTCTGTCCAATCCGCCCGCGCATGCCGAACGCGCCGCCAACCTGCATCGTGACGCGCCAGATCGTAGCGAGAACCGGCGGGTGATGAAAGCAGCGATGTGATGAGTGCCGCCACCAGGTTAACAATGCTCGGCGCGGACAAAAAACCAGCTGAACAGCTTATCTGCTGAGCACAACAACTACCCTGTTAAGTGCAGCGTAAGTTTTATGGCGCAATATATCGATATGTTGCCGTACTCAGGATGATGCCAATGCCCCGCTTCAGCCGCAGCGCCGTCCCTTTATGCCTGCTGGTGACTGCGCTCGCCGGTTGCGCGAGTTATGTGCCGCGACCGCTGTCGCCGCAGGCCACTGCCAGCGCCTTTGAAGCGCGCACGCTCTACGACCCCGGCCTTGAAAATTACCTGGCAGCCCATCTGCCGCGCACCGGGCAGGCGGCGTCATCCCATACCTGGGATTTGAACAAGCTAACACTGGCCGCGCTGTACTACCATCCTGACCTGGAGGTGGCACATGCGCAGCAGAATGTGGCCAAAGCGGGTGTACAAGTTTCCCGGCAGCGGCCCAACCCTAGCCTTGGGTTCACCCCCGAGTACAACTTCGATGCGGTCGCCGGAATGTCGCCCTGGATTCTGGGCACGATGCTGAATTTTCCGATCGAAACCGCCGGACGACGCGGCTATCGCGAGGCCCAGGCAAACAATCAGCTTGATGATGCGCGTTTTCATGTTGCCGAGGTGGCCTGGCAAGTGCGCAGCCATGTGCGTAGCCGCATGCTGGATTACGATGCCGCGCTGCGCGAAGCCGCCATCCTGAAGCAAACACTGGCTCTGCGCGAGAATCTGTTGCAGGCCGTGCAACGCCGCCTCGCGGCCGGCGAGGCGGGGCAACCCGAGGTGGATACTGAGCAGGTTGCACTGGCCGATGTCCGCCTGCAACTTGACATGGCGCGTGGCCGCGGGAACGCAGCGCGGGTGGCGTTGGCTGCGGCCGTGGGGGTGCCGGTGGCGGCGCTCGACAGCGTCAACCTTTCCTTCGCTGCACTCAACCGTCCGCTTTCTGCAGCGCAAATCCCGGC
>DMQT01000248.1:1374-1844 GCA_003455595.1 Betaproteobacteria bacterium | reverse complement strand
TGCAGCTCGAAATTGCGCGGCAATATCCGGACCTGCAAATCGGCCCCGGCTACAAGTGGGACCAGGGCGCGAACAAATGGTCGCTGGGAATCAACCTGACGTTGCCGCTGTTCAACCAGAACCAGGGTCAAATCGCGCAGGCCAAGGCACAACGCAAGCTGGCCGCGGCCCGCTTCACTGCCCTGCAAACCCAGGCCATCGCCCAGACCGAGCAAGCGCTTGCAGACTATCGTGCGGCCCTTGCGGCACTGGACTCCGCGCAGTCCCTGGCCGCTACGCAGCAGTTACGCGCGCAATCCGCACAGCGTCAATTTTCTTCCGGCTACATCGATCACCTCGCGCTGGACCAGGCACGCCTGCAAACCCTGGCTGCCGAGAACACCCGCCTGACTGCATCGATACAGACACAACGCGCATTGGGTGCGCTCGAAGACGCCGTCCAGCAACCGCTGGACGGCTCAATTCAAATC
>DMQT01000248.1:0-1284 GCA_003455595.1 Betaproteobacteria bacterium | reverse complement strand
CCATCTGAGCGCCATCGGCGGGGGGGGGGGGGCCGGCCCGGCCCCCCCCCCCCCGCCCCCGTCCCCCCCCCCCCCCCCCCACCCCCCCCCCCGCCTCATCGGCTGACTCGCAAGCCGCAACGACCAGCGCCGGTACGGTAGTGATCAGCCCCGGGCAAATGACGCTGAGCGGCATCGAAGTGCAAGCGCTGCCCGTCACCCGTTTCCAGCCGCAAACCAGCGCCTACGCCAGCGTACTCGACCCGGGGCCGCTGCTGCAGCTGCGCGGACAACTGCGCTCGGCACAACTGCAGACCGACGCAGCGCGCGCCCAGGCTGCGGCCTCGGAACGCGAATACCGGCGTCTGACTGTGCTTAATGGCCAGGACCACACCGTGTCGGACAAAGTGACCGAGACAGCCCGTGCCACCCGGGATGCAGACCGCGCACATCTGGAAGCGGCACAGGCAAGCTTGTTGGCTGCCCGCGACACGGCGCGCAGCCGCTGGGGCGACGTGCTGACGGGTTGGGCACTGGCCACGCGCTCGCCACAACTGGATGCATTGAATTCCGGACAGCAGGCTTTACTGTCGGTCGCATTGCCGCAGGGCGGGGCGACGGGTTCGCCGCCGCCAACCATCCACATCAACCTGCCCGGTACCGTCGGCGAGATCACTGCGCATTTGATATCGCCTTCGCCGCTGGCCGACCCGGTCATCCAGAGTCCGACTTATTTTTACCAGGCACCACGCGGCGGATTGCGCACCGACATGCGCATCGATGCCTTGCTGCCCACCGGTCAATCTGTCGACGGAGTTGTGATCCCGAACTCAGCCGTGGTCTGGTACGCCAACCGGCCGTGGGTCTATGTGCAGAGCGACGACACACATTTCACCCGGCGCGAAATTGCCGTCGATACGCCCGCACCCGGCGGCTGGTTTGTTGCGCAGTGGCACGGCGGCGAGCGCGTGGTGGTCAAGGGTGCCGCCCTGCTGTTCTCGCAGGAATTCCAGCCGAAACCGCAACCGGGCGCCCCGAGCAGTGGCGGCGATGACGATGGTTAACGCGCGAACATATCCAACGGATTTCCAGGCATGCTGACTCCCATCGTTAACTTTGCCATCCGCTTTCGCGGCGTTGTCATCGCCCTGGCAATGCTGCTGGCTGGGTATGGCCTGTTCGCCCTCAGCCATGCGCGGCTGGATGTATTTCCGGAATTCGCGCCGCCCCAGGTACAGGTGCAGACCGAAGCACCCGGATTGTCGTCCGAGCAGGTGGAAGTACTGGTCACCCAGCCGCTGGAGA
>DMQT01000037.1:5522-7700 GCA_003455595.1 Betaproteobacteria bacterium | reverse complement strand
CTGAGCACGATCAAGAATTCGTCGCCGCCTTGTCTACTGAGGGTGTCTGTGTCGCGCAAACATTTCTTGAGGCGTGTTGCAACAACTTTGAGTAACGCGTCGCCTATGCCATGGCCGAGTGAGTCGTTAATGATCTTGAAGTTGTCGAGATCGAGAAAAACGACCGCTACTTTTGTATTTTCACGGGCAGCAAAAGATACAGCCAGTTCAAAGTGGTCTTTGGACAACAAACGATTTGGCAGGCCGGTCAAGACATCATGGTAGGCCAGAAACTCGACCTGTTCCTGGGCCGCTTTGCGATCGGTGATGTCTTCTGCAGTGCTAATGGCATATCTGCGCCCGTCAGGTAATTTACCCACAGGTGCTGCGCTGATGTTCCAGATTCGTGTACTGCCGTTCTTGCAAGTGATCGTGGCTTCACCCTGGTCAGACCTTTGTTTAAGCGTATAAACAGGGCTGATTTTTTGCTGCACACGTTGCGATTCGATTCCATATGCCTTTTCCGTCCAGATTTTCGTGGTCGGGATATCTGAATGAGAATAGCCCGTCGTCTCGGTCCAAACTTTATTGACTTCCAGAACCTCCCCATCTTCTGCATGAATGATGATGGGTATGGGTGCTTCAGATACCACACGACGGAAGCGTTCCTCGCTTTCTTCAAGCGCCTGTTGGGCGTGAATCGATTCGGTAATGTCCGTGGTGAGTAGCATCAAGTGACGCTGCCCCCTTCGCTGTAGTGAGCAGAGGATGGTGCTTAGCCTGACTTTCTTGCCGAAACTGCTGTTGTGCCAAACCACTGTTGATGAAGGATCGGTTTTGGTTAGCGCTTCCAGCGCCAATTCGTAGAGTCCGGACTGCTTCCATGATTCGAGACGATGATAGTTCTGGCCAACGACCTGGGACACGACAGCGCCTATATGGTGGGCTATTGCTGGATTAGCGACGATACAGTCGCCTTGTTCGTTGTATATGGCGATACCGACCGGGGAAGCCTCAATGATCTTTTGATTCAGTTCCTTTTCGACATCAAGCTTGTCGTACGTAGCCTGAAGATGTGCCAGTGTAGTGTGAAGCGCCGCTTCTGTTTTCTTTCGCTGAGTGATGTCATGTACGGTCGCCTGCAATACGCGCTTACCCGCAAAATCAAAGGCAGAAAGCATAATTTCCGCAGGGAATTCTGCGCCATTTTTGCGGCAACAGACCCACTCAAAATGGTTTGAGCCATGCTCGAGCGCCACTGTAATGTGCGCATTGGCGGCAGAAGCGGCATTTTGTCCGTCAGGTTGTAAGGGCAGAGAAAGATTGGAGGGTGGGCAAGTAAGAAATTCAGCCTTGGTCGTCATCCCGAATATTTCCAGGGTGCGCTGATTGCAGTCAATAAACCCCTGTTCCGTCAGTAATATGATGGCATCGTGAGAGCTTTCATAAATGGAGCGGAATTTTTCTTCCTGTTGTTTCCATTCGGCTTCCCAGCGAGTGTTCCGTTTTACCATCCAGGAATAAATAGCGAAACCACCCATCAAGAAAATAATGGTGAGCCAATAGAAGGGCTGATTATGTTTCCACCATTTTGCGCGGAGATCCGAAACAGGTGTGCTGACAAAATAAGTAATCGGCTGATTGGGAAGCCTGTAATAAGAAAAATTATAATTAGCATGCGCTACAGAATTATAGCCTTCGATTAAGCCCCGCTGAGGAAAGTGCTGCAGTCTGAGGAAGGTGGCTAACGCGCCAGTCCTGATTTTTCCATAGACATCTCCGATATTCTCAGCCTTGGGGCTTGGGTATAGGCTTAACAGGTAGCTATCGTCCCGGAGCAATCCCATTTGAGCATTTTCGGGAAGAAAAAGGCTGTGCCAGAAACTTTGCTGTGTCGAAAGCGCGAGGGGGGCATTTAAGATGTGACGCAACTTACCCGCCCTATCCCGCAGCCCATATCTAATCGGGATAACCCATTTCTTGACTATCCGCCCAAAGGTTGGTCGAGAAATAAGGAAAGCCTGCCCTTTTAACATCGCTTCTCGCGCCAAAATAAAATCACTCTGTTCGCTGATGTTGGGAAGCACCGTCTCAGGCGTGCCAACGGCTGAAATAAGAATTTGTCCGTTTAGATCGGTAATATTGACATTCGCAATTTCAGAGTTGGATTCCCTGAAGCGCGTCAGTAACAATCGCACG
>DMQT01000037.1:0-5468 GCA_003455595.1 Betaproteobacteria bacterium | reverse complement strand
AGTATTTGTTGGCTCAACACACTCAGATTGCTCTCGAAATGTACAAAATAGGAATTGGTTGATTTTCCGCCCAGTTCCGCTAATAGCGATAATTGATCCGCTTCCTCTTGCTTTTCCGATTGCCATGAGGTCCAGGAAAAGACCACAACAAAGACGACGAGGGCAAGAAAAGCCAAGCTAAATCCAAAACGTATATTTCGGGTAACTTGTAATGGAGTGCGCTTAATCGTCATCGGGTTGTCACGGTTAGTTAAGGATGCACTGAACAATCCCGCCTCAAGTGCATGGCAGGCCATCCCTGTTTCAAATTGTAGAATTAGTGCGATAAAACGCACAAATAATGCTGCTTCCGTCTCTGTTTTGGATATTTTTCGTTCCGTTCAGGTTTTTTCAAATTTGCAGGCGCCCCCTTTGGGCACGTTCATCAACTTGCCACGCACCCTCCACAGGTTGGCAGTCGCAAACAGCATGACGAGCTGTGATTCTGGACATAGATATCGAACCGCTTCTGGGCATGGTGGCAACTGCAGGATCCCATAACCCGTAAACCACATAAGCGTTTATCGGGATGACCACAAAAAACTTTAGACAAGGCAAGACGATTTCAAAATATCATTGTTCAAGCAAACTCGTGCTTGTGAGAAGCTGGGGTTTTGGAATCGGTAGCTTTGTTTGGACGAAAACAGACAGTGGGCACCTTCAAACCGATAGCGGATGTGCAGGCAGCGCAGGCAAATTTCATTTTTGAAATCCGGCTTGTGTTTCGATTTTTGCCGGGATTGGACCGCTTTGCATGCAAACGGCGTGACCGAAGGCAATCGCCTGCTGCGTGGTCAAGGGTCAAGAAACAGGCGTCTTCGCCGATACTGGCTATAGAGTGAAACAAACGCCCGGACGCATGGCCACGCGCCCTACGTCTCAACAAAGACAGCGCCATACTCATATCGCTGTACTCTAATACGGATTATTGAAGAAACAAGATCATGACCAACATATTGGTTCATATTTAAATTGAGAGTTATGACCTTCGCGTTCGGCATGCTGGCCGTCGCTTCTTTATTTGCCCTCATGGCGCTACCCCCGTTCACGATTCTGGCAGATGGGCACACCGGCATGTTGCCGGTGCATTTGCTGCTGGAATTGTTCGCCATCATCATCGCGATGCTCATCGTGACCGTGTCATGGCACACCTTTGATGCACGGGAATCAAATTCTTCCAAAGTCCTGCTCTGTGGTTTTTTGATCGTTGCCTGCTGCGATGTAATGCATGCGCTCACCTATGACGGAATGCCGGCTTTGCTGGCAGAGAGCAGCACCCCGAGAGCGATCTTTTTCTGGCTGATGGGACGCTCGTTTGAGGTTGCCACCATGGCACTGGTCGCAGTTAATTGGGCACCCCCTTTATCGCGAAAATTCTGGCTGGGCATGGGGCTGCTCGCATCGGGTGTGCTTGTCTGGTTCGGTTCTTACCACATCGACGCCTTTCCTGTCACCTTTGTAAAAGGCCAGGGCGTTACAGAATTCAAGGCGCATTACGAGTATGTCCTGTGCTTCCTGAATGTCGCAGTGGCGTTCCTGTTATGGAGGCGAGCCGAGCACAGTGGCCAGTCCCGGTATTACTTGCTGGCTTTGTCCAGTTTCGTAATGGGCGTCGGAGAGATCGCGTTCACGGCTTATATAACGCCATCAGATTTCCAGAACATTTTCGGACATATCTACAAACTGGTGGCCTACTCGCTGCTGTATCAGGCCACATTCGTCACCAGTATCCGTGCGCCGTTTGAGAAAATCCTCCAATCAGAAAACAGCTTGCGCGAGAGCGAAAATCGTTATTCCTCGGCCCTGTCCGCCCTGTCTGAAGGCGTCGTCATTCAGGGGTACGGCGGTGAAATCCTGACGGCCAATAATGCGGCGGGGTCTATCTTCGGTTTGACCGTTGATCAGCTCAGGGGGCGCAGTTCAGGCGATCCGAGCTGGCAAGTTATTCATGAAGATGGGACGCCATGGCCGGGAGACACGCACCCCGCCATGGAGGCTCTGCAAACGGGCAAGGCCATATCCAAAGCCATCATGGGTATCCACAAGCCGGATGGTTCTTTGGCGTGGATTTCCGTCAATACAGTGCCCATAGTCAACCCCGGCGAACAGGTTCCCCACACGGTGGTAACTTCTATCACCGACATTACATTGCGCAAAGAGGCCGACACCCAGCTTCGCATCGCCGCTATCGCCTTCGAGTCTCAGGAAGGAATGATGATCACCGATGCCAACGGCGTGATCCTGCGGGTCAATCAGGCCTTCACGAATAGTACTGGCTACACCGCCGAGGAAATCGTTGGTCAGACGCCGCGTCTGTTCAAGTCGGACCGCCATAGCACGGCCTTTTATGACGCAATGTGGGAAAGCATCAAGCGCACCGAAACATGGCAGGGAGAAGTCTGGGATCGACGCAAGAATGGCGAGGTGTATCCCACATGGCTCACGATTTCCGCCGTGAAAGGGTATGACGGCGTCATCACCCATTATGTTGGAATGCATATTGACCTTACTCAACGCAAAACAGCGGAAGACCAGCTCCACAAACTCGCTTTCTATGACCCACTGACCCAGTTACCCAACCGCCGGTTGCTGCTTGACCGGTTGGGCCATGCATTGGCCGGAAGTGCGCGCAGCCAGCACCAGGGCGCGATCATGTTTATTGATCTGGACAATTTCAAGACGCTCAATGATACGCAAGGCCATGATGTTGGCGACCGCCTGCTCATCGAGGTGGCTCAACGACTGCAGTCCTCGGTTCGTCAGGGTGACACGGTGGCCCGTCTGGGTGGCGACGAGTTCTTGGTGATGCTCGAAGACCTCGATGAAGAAGGTCTGGTCGCTGCGCAGGTAGAAGGCATTGCGGAGACAATTCTCGCCGCACTCGGACACCCGTACCGGCTGGAATTCAACACGGCATCCGGAAGACGCAGCACCATTGACCATCACAGCACGGCGAGTATTGGAGTCACCCTGTTTGGCGTTCAACAGGTAAATGTCGATGAACTGCTGAAACAGGCCGATATGGCCATGTACCAGGCGAAGGCTGCAGGTCGCAACACCATCCGTTTCTTCGATTCGGACATGCAGGCCACCGTTACCAATCGCGTTGCACTGGAGGCTGATCTGCGCGAGGCTGTCCAGACGGGGCAATTCCTGCTCCACTATCAGCCGCAGCTGGTCGGTGATGGCCATCGCCTGACGGGTGCCGAAGCCCTGGTGCGCTGGCAGCATCCCCAGCGCGGCATGGTGTCTCCTGCCGAGTTCATTCCCCTGGCCGAGGAGACCGGGCTGATCCTGCCTCTGGGCCACTGGGTGCTGGAAACCGCTTGCGCACAACTGGCGATCTGGGCGGCTCAGCCGGAGATGGCCCATCTTACGCTGGCGGTGAATGTCAGTGTCAATCAGCTCAGCCAGGCCGATTTTGTGGATCAGGTGCTAGCGATACTTGTAGACACCGGCGCGGATCCAAAGATGCTCAAGCTGGAACTGACTGAGAGCATGTTGGTAAACAATGTGGAAGATATCATCGCCAAGATGACGGCGCTTAGGGCAAAGGGCGTGGGTTTCTCGCTGGATGACTTTGGCACGGGCTATTCGTCGCTCTCTTACTTGAAGCGCCTGCCGCTGGATCAACTGAAGATTGATCAGTCTTTTGTCAGAGATGTGCTCACCGACCCCAACGATGCCGCTATCGCAAAAATGATCGTCGCTTTGGCCGAGAGTCTGGGACTGACGGTGATTGCCGAGGGTGTGGAAATCGAGGGACAGAGACACTTCCTCGCTCGCCATGGATGCCACGCTTATCAGGGGTATCTATTCAGCAAGCCGTTGCCACTGGAAGGTTTTGAGGCGTTTGCGAAGCGGCGTGTGCCCGACGCTCAGGACATTGCTGGTGCCCATTCTGTTCTGTAGTGCGCGAAGCCCCGGCCGGCATCGCCCCAGCCGTTCAGGGCATCGAAGCAAGCTCAACCCGCCCGCACACTGTCCCGCGCCATCATTTCCAGCGCATTGCCATCCGGGTCGTTGACATACACCGAACGCGTGCCGTCGCGGTGGGTGGTCAATTCGCCAAAGCGTGCCGCGTCGTCCACCACAAAACCGATATGCGGCGGGTGCTGGGCGGGGATCACCAGTGCCAGGCTGATGTTGGCGAATTTCAGCAGCGCCCAGGTGGCATCCTGATACGCCACGTCGCATTTGAACTGGGCTTGATACCAGGCCACTGACGCCGTCACATCGGTCACGGCGATGGCGAGATGATGGATGTTGTCGAGTGCAGGCTGTTCGGTGGTAGTGGTGGTGTTCACGATCAGGTACTCCTGTAGTGGTTCGGTTCGATATATGGCGACATTGCCGCCCGGCTTCAAGCACGCTGTATCAGGGTATCGGCAGCGCGCTTTTATCGACCACCCGGCGCATGACGAAGCTCGAATGTACCCCGCTCACGCCTTCGATGCGGGTGATCTGCTCTAACAATAGCGCTTGATACGCATCCATGTCGCGCACGATGACTTTAAGCTGGTAGTCGGCGTCCTGGCCGGTAATCAGCAGGCATTCGAGCACTTCCGGCAACGCCGCCACGCGCGCTTCAAAATTGGCGAAACGCTCCGGCGTGTGACGGTCCATCGAGATGTGAATCAAGGCCAGCAGCGTCAGGCCGAGTTTGCGGGCGTCGAGCACGGCGTGGTAGCCAGTAATTAGCCCGGCTTCTTCCAGCGCGCGCACGCGACGCAGGCACGGCGACGGCGACAGGCCGATGCGCTCGGCCAACTCCTGGTTGCTGATGCGCCCTTCCTGCTGCAGCACCGCGAGCAGCTGGCGGTCGTAGCGGTCTAATTCCATGATATTGCTCTCCAAATGCAATATAACAACATAGCACCAACAAAATCACATTAATAGCAATATTATTGCCAAATTACTGCTTATTGCACTGCTATACGCAAGCACCTGCCGCCAGCTTTGGCCTACTATTTTTCCTGTCCACTACCCGTGGGCAGAGTCAGCGCCCGCCCACAAGGCTTGCGCCGCGCATGCCGTAAAACGGCCGCGCCAATGTAGCCAAACCCGACCAGGAGCCGCACCATGAGTACGTTTGACCACCGCAAATACCAACCCGCCGCGGTACTCGCCCTGCCCAACCGGCAATGGCCGAACCGCCGCATCACCCACGCGCCGCGCTGGTGCAGCGTGGATTTGCGCGACGGCAACCAGGCGCTGCTGGAGCCGATGAACGTGGCGCAGAAAAAGCGCATGTGGGCGTTGCTGGTCAAACTCGGCTTCAAGGAAATCGAAGTCGGCTTCCCTGCTGCCAGCCAGCCGGATTTCGACTTCGTGCGCTGGCTGGTGGAGGCGCGACAGATTCCCGACGACGTCACGGTGCAGGTGCTGGTGCAGGCGCGCGAAGCCCTGATCGTGCGCAGTTTCGAGGC
>DMQT01000268.1:2499-4833 GCA_003455595.1 Betaproteobacteria bacterium | reverse complement strand
ATGTCTTCGATCATGCCCGGCTTCATTTCCGGGCGAAACAGCATGGCGTAGGTGAGTTCATCCGGGCGTATCGCCAGCCAGTTGCCGTCGTCGTCCACCACTATCGGCTCAATACCTGCAGGCAAAGTCGCGCTACCGTTGTACATAACGAACATTTTTTTGCCGTCCACCGCATTCGCCAGCGGGTCGTCGCGTCCGGCTTCGGTCTTATGACAGGTGGTGAAGTAGGCGTTGAAATACGGTTCGTCGCTGGCGATACCACCCTCAAACTGGGCAATCATCAGCGCGCCAAAGCCGATGCCGACGATGGGCCGTTTCATGCGCTTGAAATTGTTGATCAAGCGCATTTCATCGTCCACCCACGGGCAGGCATCGGTATCGGTAATCGGGTAAGCACCGCCCAACAGCCATAGCGCATCGTGCTGGCTCGCGGTACCGGGCAGATCCACCCCCAGAAACGGCCGCTGATACAGAAAACCGATGTCGCGCGACTCCAGCTGCTTTTCGATCGGGCCAAGGAACTCAGCGTAGGTATGTTGCACCACCATGAATTTTTTCATTTGAACGTTTACTTGAGTTTAGGCTGTGTCAGCTGGCAGGTATCCACAAAATCGAGGAATGACTGCAGCAGTTTGCTACGAAATTTTTCCTGCGCGTAGACCAGCGTGAGCTGGCGCCGCAATGGCGCATCCAGCGGCACCGCCACCAGATCACCCAGCTTGAGTTCCTTGACGATGGTTGAACCAGACACGATCGCCACACCCAGACCCGCCTCCACTGCACCTTTGATCGCCTCACGGCTGCCCAGTTCCATGACGATATTCAGGTCTTCCGGCGGCATGCCGTGGTCGCGCAAGTACTGATCAATCACTTCACGCGTGCCCGAACCCGCCTCGCGGCTGATATAAGGCGTTTCAGCCAATTGTCTCGGCGCGATTTTATCCAGCCTGGCGTAAGGATGGTCGGGCGCGCAAATCAGCAACAGTTCATCATCGCAACACACGTGTGTGGTCAGGTTGGGATGATGCGAGGGCGCTTCGATCAGCCCCACATCCAAGGTGTGGTCGTTGACCTTGTTTTCGATGGTTTCCGAGTTCGCCACCGTCAGACGCGCTTGCACCTGCGGGTGTTTGGCTTTGAACGCCCCGAGTACGCGCGGCAACATGTATTCGGCGATGGTGGTCGACGCACCGATCATCAACGGTCCGGTCATCTGGCCGGTCAATTCGGCCATGCGCGCTTCCATTTCGGTATTGATATCAAGGATGCGCTCGGCGTAATGCATCGCCAGCTCGCCCGCCGGGGTCAGCGCGATTTTGCCATGGGTACGCTCAAACAGCCGCGTGTTCAAATGCTCCTCAAGCTGCTTGACCTGAAACGTTACCGCAGGCTGGGTCATGAAAAGCAATTCGGCGGCTTTGGTGAAGCTCAGCTGTTTGGCAACGGTGTAGAATACTTGTAGACGGCGATCAGCCATGGATTCGGTATATGAGAATAATGATCCCGCATTCAATCACAATTTCTTGGGTGAAGATAGGCAGCGTTAATGAGTGAAGCATGGAAAAATCTCAATCTTGAAGGTGAAGGGCTGCAAAGCGCTAATCTGCGCTTGGTTAAACTGATGAAACGCCGCCCACGGGCATATGGCCTGCTGGTGTTATTCCCGCTCGGTCTGCATCGCGCTTATCTGAATGATGCACGTGGCGCCTGGGCGTATCGCATCGCCACGCTCGCTGCCGTGACCGCATTGTGGTTCGGCTTTGGTTGGGTCGCACTCGGATTGCTGGGGACGATGCTGGCGGTTGCCCTCTACGACATCCGCTGGATTGAGGATCGCGTTGCGCTCATCAACAAAACCCTGCGCATTCATTTATACAAGGCCAAAAGTACCGCGCCCGCACCCAAAGGATTTCGTGGCCGCTATACCGACGACAATCTTGATGATTACGTCAAACTGAAAGAGCAGGAACGCGGCGGCCATGTGTTGCCCGGCAAAGACCCCGCACTCAACAGCCGCAGCCGCGCGCCATCGTTTGCCGAGCAGGAGGCCATGCTCAAGGAACTCGCACGGTCCAGACAAAATAAACCCAAACCCTGAGCCCTGCGTGATATAACGCAAATCACACTAAAAACAGCCTTTACCCGCATGAATCTTGGTTTTTACATCATCCTCGCAGCACAGTTTCTATCTGCGCTGGCCGACAATGCCTTGTTGTTCGCCGCAATTGCCTTGCTCAAGGACCTGGATGCGCCGAGTTGGCATACGCCCGTACTGCAGCAGTTTTTTGTGGTGTCGTATATTGTGCTGGCGCCGTTTGTGGGGGCATTTGCCGA
>DMQT01000268.1:0-2306 GCA_003455595.1 Betaproteobacteria bacterium | reverse complement strand
CCGCCGATATCAGCGTGGCAAAATTCGCCATTATCCTGATTATCTTCCTTTATATTGCAGCGGCGGTCGCCAACCTGTTCATTCCGCGCATCGCCATCGACCATCGCCTGCCAAAGCGCAACCCACTGTATTTGCTGCATGATTTTGTCCATAGCTTCAAACTGTTGTGGCGCGACCCGCTCGGACAGGTATCGCTGGCGGTGACCACGCTGTTCTGGGGCGCTGGTGCCACACTGCGTCTGGTGGTACTGACCTGGGCCATCATGGCGCTCAAATTCGACATGCAGCAGGCGACGCAACTCACCGCAGTGGTCGCGGTGGGCATTGCCATCGGCTCGATTATTGCGGGACGCTACGTCAAGCTGCAGGATTCGATCAAGGTCTTGCCGACCGGCATCATCATGGGCTTTGTGGTGATCAGCATGATGTTCGTCACTGACCCAATTATCGCAGCCGTGTTACTGACCATAATTGGCGCGCTGGGTGGTTTCTTTGTGGTGCCGATGAATGCGCTGTTACAGCATCGCGGCCACTTGCTGATGGGTGCCGGGCACTCGATTGCGGTGCAGAATTTCAACGAAAACCTGTCCATCCTCGCCCTGCTCGGCCTGTATGCCATGATGGATCACGCCGGCTGGCCGCTCAACTGGATCATCATCGCCTTTGGCAGCTTCATCAGTCTGTCGATGCTGGCAATCCAGCTGCGCTTTCGGCGCATCATCGGGTCTATCGAGCACATTTAATCCCGTAAGGGACTAATCTTGCCGGGTTTTAGTCCTGCTCGGTCCGCTGATACATCTTCAGATACACGGTTTTTTCCAGCGGCGGTTGCTTTGCAACTGCCAGCACATCATCAAGATGCGCGGGCGTGCTGATACCCACCAGCGTGGTGCCTACACCCGGTGTTGAGCGGTTGAACTGGATCGCGCGCTGGGCATGATTGGCCAGCATCGGCATCGTCTGTATCACCGGGTCCATCGCCTGCCCTGCCAAATGCCCTTTGAACAGGGTATGACTGGCCATCAGGTACACGCCTAACTGATGCGCCGCCTGGATGGTAGAGCCGATATTGCCCTGCCCGGTGGTTTGACTGAAGCGGGTAAAACCTTCCTGCATCACCTGATTGAACGGCATCTGCACCACCTTGAACTGGTGTTTGGCCTGATCGTCTTTCCACACCGCACGCGCGGCTTTTTCGGCGTGGCCCTGCATCGACGTAATCGACTGGAACACCGGCGCATCGGTCTCGGCGCGGAAGCCGTTGAATGTCGAGATGCCGTAATAGCGCAGCTTTTTGTCTTTGACTGCCTGCTCCAGCACCATGAAGACTTTTTCCAGCTTGCGGTTGAGTTGGTCCTTGCCGATGGCCGGAATATGCACTTCGGGCTGGTCGATCAGGAACGCGTCGAGCGTCTCCACGCCCATCAACTGGCGTGACAATTCAAGCTGAAACGCGATGTATTCCGGGCTGATGCAATGCGCCTGCGTGAGGTCTTCCACCCGCCCCAGTCCCTTGTCCACGATTTCGCTCTGAAACCATGCCTGCAAATCCGCTGGCGGCCCATCGCGAAAACTCAGGAAGCCACCCTTTGATACCAGAAAAAACTGTTCGCGTTTTACCCCAGCCTCGAGTGCCTGCCGGATACCCGCCCCCACCGCCGCCGGCGAACGCGCATAGCGGTAATGCGTGCCGGTATCCACCACATTGATACCGCTGGTCAGGGCGCGCGCGATGATGTCGGCATACTGCGCGTCCACTTCGTCCGTCGGCGCGCCTGGGAAGGTGCCGATGCCGATGGATGACAGGCGCAGATGCACGTTGAGAAAGTCGCTGTAATGGCCTTCGGCACAGTCCTTGCCGAAACTGGACACGTATTGCTTGCTGGCCATCATGGTGCAGTGGCCGGGGATGAGTTCTGTGGTCATGGTTTTCTGAAGTAAGGATGCAGCTGTATCTGATTAATCAGGTTATATATCTCGGGGCGTACAGTATGGGCTTCAAGCTGGTCCAGACGCGACAGGAACAGCTGCGCATAATGCGCTTCGTCTTCGTCCATATCCCAGCCTACGCTACGCAATAAATCGGTGCCGGCCAAAGGCAATTGTTCAGGCAATTCACGCCCCGACAACAGCGCCCACAAACCGGTCCAGGCACGCGCCAGCACCAGCGGATGATAGCCGCCGCCGCCGGTCACCAGCAAGCGCGGCGTGCCGTCAGCGTGCCTCGGACTGGTATCGAGGATCGTCTGTGCGGTTTGCAGGAAACACTGCGTGGACAAGCCCAGCTTGCCGAGCGGGTCGGCAAA
>DMQT01000225.1:877-10452 GCA_003455595.1 Betaproteobacteria bacterium | reverse complement strand
ACAGTGGCTGCCGTATCTGCTCAACACTGTGCTCATAATCCTTGCGCGTGAACACGCTATAGGCCAGCGCACCACTCATCACCACCAGTGCGAGCAGATACCCCACGACCTTGATTCGCTTCCAGTCGACATGTGGCTTGGCGGGCACTGGCTTGGCCAGATTGGCCTCTGAATCATAGCGAATCAGGCCACGCGGATAGCCCACCGAATCCATGATGGTATTACACGCGTCGATACACAATCCGCACGAGATGCAGCGGTATTGCAGGCCATCGCGGATATCAATGCCCGCCGGACACACCTGCACGCAAAACCCGCAGTCGATACAATCGCCATAGCCTTTTTCCTGGCGCACCGCGTGTATTTTTATTTCAGCGCGTGGTGCAGCTCGTCCCATGACGCCATCGCCGCGCTTGCTGTCGTAGGCAACGGCCAGCGTTTCCGGGTCATACATCACACTCTGGAATCGCCCATACGGGCACACATACGCGCAAATCTGCTCGCGCATCAGACCGGCGGCTACATAGGTTGTAGCAGTCAGCAGCGCCACGGTTAAATACGCTGCATAGGCTGCTTCGCCATGGAAAAAACGCACGACCAGATCGGGCGCATAAGCAAAGTAGGCGATGAAGGTCATCCCGGTCCAAAACGCAATCAGCAGCCAGACAAGATGGGTTGTCCCGAGCTTGAGGATTTTTTCCTTATTCCAGCCCTGGCGCTTGAGACGGATGCGTGCAGGTCGTTCACCCTGGATCAGCTTTTCGATCCACATGAACAAGTCTGTCCATAAGGTCTGAAAGCAGAAATAGCCACAAAACGCGCGACCTATCAATGAGGTTGCGAAGAACAGCACGGTAGCGGCGATGAACAACAACAGCGCCAACCAGAAAATATTCTGCGGATAAACCACCAGATCGAAGA
Organism: Betaproteobacteria bacterium; assembly: GCA_003455595.1. Taxonomy (GTDB): domain Bacteria; phylum Pseudomonadota; class Gammaproteobacteria; order Burkholderiales; family Sulfuriferulaceae; genus Sulfuriferula. Next base: position 9,531 of record DMQT01000225.1, on the reverse strand, counting down.
CAAAAAAGCGATGGCCAACCACATCAAACATGATCGCCTGCGAAACGCCGCCATCCGCTCGCGTCCACGGCAGCCAAGGCAAGCCAAAAAAGATAGCGTACGCCAGTACCATCACACCCCATTTGAGGTTGCGAAAGCGGCCTTTAACCGAGCGTGGGATGATCGGGATGCGTTTCTGATAGAGCGCTTGTGGTTCTTCGATACCTGTTTGCAAGAATTACTCCATGAAAAAACCCCCTGCACATAGGCAAGGGGTTTTGGGATCATCTGACCTGCCAGAGCCTTCGGCGAAAAAAGCTTACTTACCGCCGCCTAACTCATGAACATAGACTGTCAGAACCTTGATTTGTTCCGGCGACAAGCGGTCTTTCCAGGCTGGCATAACGCCTTTGTTCAGGCCACCCAAGATGACGTTTTTAACCGCAGCTTCTTTGCTGGCGATGGTGTCGGCACCCGGGACGTTCGCCCATAGCCAGATTCGATCGGTGAGGTTGGCAGAACCAATTACTTGACGGCCTTCGGCATTATCGCCATGGCAGTAAAAGCAGGCTGCCGTTTCAGAGTGAAACAGCACATCACCTGCCTTTGCACTATCCGGATTAACTGCAATGCGCGACAGACTGAGTACATAATCAGTTAACTGATTGACTTGGGTATCGTTCAACACATCGGCGAATGCAGGCATGTAGCCATGCCGTCCATTCATGACTGTTTGCTGGATGTTGGCAAAGTGTCCGCCATACAACCAGTCATCGTCGGTCAAGTTAGGTGCGAAACCTTCCTTGCCGCCCCCACCTTGCTGATGACATGCCGCACAGTTGTCCGAAAATAACTGTTTACCCGCCGACACCACAAAACTGTTGAGCTCAGGGTCTTTAGTGATTTGCTCGAATGGCGTACTGGCCACTTTATCCAGGTAGGGCTTTTGTGCTGCCACAGCCTCGTTGGTCTCTTTCATGAACAACGCGCGCGTATTCCAGTGCGTCGTCTTCTTTTCACCCTTGTCGTTGACGTAGGTAATGCTATCAAAACCGGTGGTAAATCCTCCCCCCACTGGCCAAGCCGGATACATCAGCCAGTACACGACAGCAACTGCAACGCTGAAATAAAACGCATACAGCCACCAGGTCGGAATCGGGTTGTTGTACTCCTGAAGGTCACCATCCCACGCGTGACCCGTGGTTTGTACCGTTTGGGACTGTATTTTTTCCTGACTCATTTCTTTTCTTCCTTGCTTTCAGGTTCATCATCCATGAATGGCATGTGCTTGTAGCTTTCCAGCCGTTCGCCACGCTTTTTATCGCCGTATACGAAGTACACGATCAGCACAAAAGTCACAAACAGGACCACCAAGGCCAGTGGCTTGGTGTTTTCAGGTGAAGCAAACCAGCTTAGCCATTCCATGGGGTAGCCTCGATCAACGGTATTTAACAAATGCGTCATCGTCGTATTTGCGGAAATCCACCAGTGTGCCGAGCATTTGCAGGTAGGCAACCAGCGCATCCATTTCGGAGATACTGCCACTATTGCCGTCGTAATTTCCCGACTGCGCCTGTGCAATCAGATTTTTACGCGCATCCGGAATGCTCAACATTTCGGCTGTTTGGGCGCCAAATTTTTTCACGTTGTCGTCGTATTCCGACTTGGTCAACGAATACGGTACGCCGGTATCGCGCAACGACTTCATGCGGTCTTCAATATCCGAAAAATTCAGCTCATTTTTAACCAGCCAAGGAAAGTTTGGCATGACCGATTGCGGCACCATCGAACGCGGCGCGGTCAAATGTGCCACTTGCCATTCATTGGAATATTTACCACCGACACGCGCCAGATCCGGACCAGTACGCTTGGAACCCCACTGGAACGGGTGATCATACTGCGACTCAGCCGCCAACGAATAGTGACCATAGCGCAATGCCTCGTCGCGGAACGGACGAATCATCTGCGAGTGGCACAGGTAGCATCCCTCACGCTGATAAATGTCACGGCCACGCAATTCGAGCGGCGTATACGGGCGCACCCCATCCACTTTTTCCACCGTGTTCTTGATGTAAAACAACGGCGCGATTTCTACCAGACCGCCGATACTGATTGCCAGCATCGTCAGCACCAACAGCAGACCGATATTGGTCTCAATCCATTCATGCTTGAAGTTGAACATGTTTCTTTCCCTTTACCTTAAGCGCCAGCCAGGCCAGCTTTTGCCATTTTTGCTGACAGTTTGGACTCGAGTGCAGCAGATTCACGTTTGGCTTGGCGCACAGTCATCATCACATTGAAGAACATCATCAACATGCCGCTCAGGAAGAACATGCCGCCAATGGCACGCATGGCGTAGAACGGGTGCATGGCAGCCACCGACTCCACAAACGAATATTGCAGATTGCCGTACTGGTCAAAGGCACGCCACATCAGACCCTGCGTGATACCGGATATCCACATGGCGGTGATGTACAGCAACACGCCGATACTGGCAAACCAGAAATGGATATTGACCAGTTTTGCGCTCCACATCTTGGTATCCCACAACTTGGGAATCATGTGGTACATCGAACCGAACGTAATCATTGACACCCAGCCCAATGTGCCGGAGTGCACGTGACCCACTGTCCAGTCGGTGTAATGCGACAGTGCATTCACATCTTTCAGCGCCATCAATGGGCCTTCAAACGTGGCCATGCCATAGAACGACAAGGCCACGATCAGGAAGCGCATGATCGGGTCGGTACGTAATTTATCCCACGCGCCGGACAGCGTCATGATGCCGTTGATCATGCCACCCCAAGACGGCAGCAATAGCATAATGGAGAAGGTTGCCGCCAGCGTTGAGGTCCAGTCAGGCAGGGCGGTCCAGTGCAGATGGTGCGCACCAACCCACATGTACAGGAAAGACAAAGCCCAGAAGTGCACGATGGAAAGACGGTAGGAATAGATCGGACGACCGGCTTGCTTGGGCACGAAGTAATACATCATCCCTAAAAACGCCGCCGTCAAAAAGAAGCCTACCGCGTTATGTCCATACCACCATTCCGTCATGGCATCCTGCGTGCCAGAGAACAAGCTGTAAGACTTCATCGAAAACAAACTGACTGGCACAGCCAGATTGTTAAAGGTGTGCAGCAACGCGGTAGCAAGAATGAATGCCAGGAAGAACCAGTTAGCCACGTAAATGTGCGGCTGTTTACGGCGCATGATAGTCGAAACATAGAGCGCGAGGTAAGACACCCAGACGATCTCAATCATGATGTCAATCGGCCATTCCATCTCCGCGTACTCGCGCGATTGGGTATGCCCCAGCATGTAGCTGATGCCCGACAGCAAGATGATTGCCTGCCAGCCCCAGAAGGTGAAACTGGCCAAACCATCGCTGCTCAGCCGCGCCTGACAGGTGCGCTGTACGATGTAATAGGACGTTGCAAACAACGCGCTGCCACCAAAGCCAAAAATCACGCTGGTGGTGTGGACCGGACGCAAGCGGCCAAAAGTAATGTACGGAATGTCGAAATTCAAAAACGGCCACGCCAGCTCCGAGGCGATGTACACCCCCGCAGCCATGCCGATCACTCCCCATACCAGGGACATGATGGCGAATTTTTTCACGATTTCGAAGTTGTATTGCTCGTTGCTGGATATAGCCGTAGACGCCATGAGTTTCTCCTAGGCTGCTATGAGTAAGTAAATTGGTTTATACAGAATTACTAATTTTACCAGCGACAAGCAGTCGCACGCAAGCCTAGTCTGATTCTGCGAGTAGTTGCGAGAGGTCCTTTGAAATGGCATCGGGCCCTTCTGCGTAAGCCATGTACAGCCGTAACTTGCCGCGCGTGTCATACACGTAGGTACCGGCGCTGTGATCTACGGTATAACGGCCATTTTCATCAGGTGGCTGTTTTTGATAGAAAATTTTGTATTCTTTAGCCAACGCAACGGTACCTGCCTCATTGGTATACATACCGAGAAAGCCGGGATTAAAAGCGGGCACGTATTGCGCCAATAGCGCGGGCGTGTCGCGCTCAGGATCAACTGTCACAAAAATGACTTGAACCCTGGATGCGTCTTTGCCCATTTTTTTCAGTGCCATGGCAAAGTCGGACAAAGTGGTTGGACACACATCCGGGCAATGCGTGTAACCAAAGAAAATGGCCACCACTTTACCCCGAAAATCCGTCAGCGAACGCGGCTTGCCATTTTGGTCGACGAGGTGAAAATCGCGTGCGTAATTCGCGCCGGTAATGTCGGTTGCCACATATTCAGCGGGTGATTTGCTACAGCCACCCAAAGCAATGAGTAACAGGAGCAGCAGTAGAAAACGAGACAAAAACCAAACAGACATCGCGCGAACTCTCAAAAGCACAGACGTTGATCGTGACGGCCAAACCAGCGCACCACCTAATTCATACCTACTATTCTGCGCTGCAAGAACCAGACATTCCAGTCATGCCGATAATTTATTTGCCTACACAAACCAGCCAGCAGGTATTAAACGGCGGCTTGCACCGTTAAGCGCAGCATCCAGTAGTGATCCACCAGCAACGCAGCGAACAGCAAGCTCAGATAGAGTATGGAATAGCGAAACGTTCTCTTCGCCAAGGCATCACTATATTGTCGATAAATACTGATTGCGTAATATAGAAACACACCATCGAGCAGCAAGGCACTCCACAGATAAATCACCCCGCTCATGCCGGTAACGAATGGCAGCAACGTCACGCCGGTCAGCGCAATGGTGTACAGCAGGATATGCAAACGGGTAAATTTTTCGCCATGCGTCACTGGCAACATCGGCAAGCCAGCCTTGGCGTATTCGTTTCTGCGATACAGCGCGAGGGCCCAGAAATGCGGCGGTGTCCAGACAAAAATAATAAGGAACAACAGCAAGGCATCGCTGCTTACTTCACCCGTCACAGCAGCCCATCCCAACACCGGCGGCATGGCGCCCGACGCACCACCGATGACAATATTTTGCGGCGTGGCCGGTTTGAGAATGATGGTGTAAATCACGGCATAGCCAACGAAAGTGGCGAGTGTCAGCCAGGCAGTTATTGGATTAACGTAGGCATTCAGCAAATACATGCCTGCACCACCCACCAACCCGGAAAAAATCAGGGTTTGTGTACTATTTACTTCACCACGCGGCAGCGGACGAGCTCGGGTACGCGCCATCACCGCATCAATTTTTTGCTCAACCAGACAATTGAATGCCGCAGCTGCACCCGCCACCAACGCAATGCCCACGGTAGCGGCCAGTAGCGGAATCAGGGGCGGCCAACCCGGCACTGCGAGAAACATCCCGATTACTGCAGTAAAGACGATCAGCGATACCACGCGCAACTTGCACAGCTGCAGAAATTGCTGGCAACGGCACGCAGTAGATTGCAAAACCATACTGCTAATCATAATTTATACCCGCAAAAATAAATAAAAACAGGTGCGACACCCGACCAGCCAAGCACGTCATGCATTACCCTATCTGCGAGGCTTTAAGGAGCTGCTTGATATCCTTTATCATGCCACGCGGATCGGGATTTTTTGGGAAACGCAGCATCAGATTCCCCAGCGGATCAATCAAATACACGGCGTCCTCTGGTGGTGACGCATTTCCTGCAAACTGGCGCACTGCATTGGCACCCACTCGCACTACCCATGTCCCCGAATATTGATTCAATACCGCAGCATCGACAGGTTGATTATCCGTCACCAGCCAAACCCGTTCAATGCGATCCTGTTCACGCCCTTGCGCAAGCCGAATCTGGCGCATGTCATATTGCTTGGTGCGGCAATAGGCATTGCATGTGCCACCATCCAATTGCAGCATGACCCACTTGCCTTTCAGCTGGCTTAAATTAAATGGTTTGCCTTCAAGGCTGACGCCAATAATATCTGGCAACGCCCGTACTGGAAGCAGTTGACCATAATTTGAACCCTGCCCATCCGGTTTCCAGAAGTGATATGCGATATACGAAAACGTGAACGGTAGCGCAAACAGCGCAAATAACAGAATGAGCTTATAGCGCGATATTTTTTTATTTGGCAGAACGGCGTTTGACATTGAGTACCACATAAATAATTAAAATCGCAGCCGCTAGACCAAACCACTGTACCGCATAACCAAGATGCATTGCTGCGCCTGCGTCGGGTCGATCCCACTCGCGGATCAGGTTATCCCGAGTATCGTTCAGCTGCATGACCATGATCGGCTGAATAACATACGGCAAGGTTGCCGCATACCGGGTGTAATCAAGATTTTCCCATACCCGCCCCTGTACGGCCTGTTTGGACAATTCAAGATAACGGCTGACAGGGTTAACGATGATACCTTCGAGATGCACTTCGCCTTGTGGCGAACTGACCGGCGGCAAGTAGGAGCGGTCGCTTCCGGCTGACAGCCAGCCGCGATTGACCAAGATGTTTGCACCACTCAACCGATCATGAAACGGCACCACAATATAATAACCAGCAACATTGTTGTGTATGCGGTTATCGATATATATCTGGCGCGCAAGGTCGAATTGCCCTCGCAGTTCAATCTTTCGATACAAAAGCGCATTTGCCACCATCCTGCCGCTTGGCAAGATGGTGGCCGGGTCACGCTGCATGCTGTCATAACGCGCCTGCAATTGCGTTTTTGTGTCGGCTCTCTTCAGTTGCCAATTACCCAGATAACAGGTCAGCAGGATCATGACTACCGCCGCCAGTGTAGGCACCAAACCTGGCTTGAACTGCAATGGGAAAAACCTCATTAAAATGATCTGCGCTCAGGTGGCATGAATGGTTCTGCTACGATAGACTGAAACACTATTAATTATAATCAGGAGCCGAGCATGCGTGTTATTGTACTGATCTTCATCTTTTTAATTCTCGCCAGCTTATTCAGCGCACTGTACTACCTGATTAAAGATAAAGGTCAATCTGATCGTACGGTTAAAGCATTAACGATACGCATCATCCTCTCCATCACCCTGTTTGCTATCCTCATGATCGGATTCCACTTTGGCTGGTTCCCGCGCCAAAGCTAGACTTCCACTAACAGCAACGCCGCACAAATCGGCATGCGGCGTGGCTGTTTCGCACCATTCAAATGACTCCTTACAACCAATACACCACCACAAACAGCAGCAACCAAACCACATCAACAAAGTGCCAATACCAGGACACTGCCTCGAACGCAAAATGATGACTTGGTTTGAAGTGCCCCGCCATCGAACGAAACAGAATCACAATCAACATGATGGTGCCGATGGTGACATGAAAACCGTGAAACCCAGTCAGCATGAAAAACGTGGCGCCATATACACCCGCCCCCAGCGTCAGGCCCAGTTTGGTATAGGCTTCGTGATATTCAAAGGCCTGCAAACCGAGAAAGCACATACCCAAGGCAACCGTCATGAGCAGGCCAAGCACCAGTTGGGTGCGATTATTTTTCTTCAATCCCCAGTGCGCCCAGGTTACGGTCAAGCCTGAAGTCAGCAACAGCAAAGTATTGATCGCAGGAATGCCCCAAGCTTCCATCGGTGTGAATTTCGAGGCCAGCCCCGGACCGGCTGTCGGCCAAGTGGCAGTATAGTGCGGCCACAACTGCAGCATGGTTTCGCCCGAGCCCAGACCGGGAACCGAGATTGTGCGCGTATAGAACAGTGCGCCGAAAAAAGCAGCAAAAAACATCACTTCGGAGAAAATGAACCAGCTCATGCTCCAGCGAAATGACATATCCACCTGCTCGTTGTATTTGCCGGCTTCGCTCTCGCGTATGACTGTGCCGAACCAGCCAAACAGCATGAACAGCAGCACACCCGCTCCGGCAAGCATGACGAGCTTACCGTTGCCCATGTTATTGAGATCCATGACAAATCCAAATGCCAGCAGCATCAGTGAAATCGACCCGACAATCGGCCAATGTGACGGGGGTGCCAAATAATAACTGTCGTGCTGTGTCTCCATGATGCAGCCTCCTTAGATTTGTTTTAGTTGATTATTTTGCCAATTTGAATCATCTGGTTACCAGATATACCAGCAGCACTAGCACCCCTACCAGCATGATCACACCCAACAGACCGGCCACGATCACTTGGACGGGCTTCAGCTGGGTTACATCGGCCTGATAATCCGCCTTGCGCCTGATTCCAAAAAAACTCCAGAACACAGTCTTGGCCGCACGTACGTAACTTGATTTCGGCTTGCCAACATCAGCCATTGGATGCGCTACCATTGACACCTGCTGCTTGCGCGCCCGGATTCAGGTTAAAAAAGGTGTACGAGAGCGTAATTGTTCTGACATCCTTGGGTAAAGATTGGTCGATCACAAACAGTACCGGCATGAGCTTGCTTTCATGTGGCTGTAGCACTTGCTTGCTAAAGCAAAAACACTCAATCTTTTTGAAATACTTGACCGCCAGCGCCGGCCCATAGCTGGGAATGGCTTGTCCTGTTATCGGCACGTCACTGTCATTCACGACTTTATACTCCACTTGCATGAGCTGTCCGGGGTGCACTTCAACCACGTCTTGCAACGGAGCGAATTTCCATGGCATGTTGCCATTCAGACTGGCATCCAGCTCAACCCGAATGGTGCGACTGGTATCTACTTGTGTGTTCTTGGCCAGCTCCTGCTCACCGCCTTTGTTAATGCCGCTAGCCTCACACACTGCGTTGTAAAA
>DMQT01000225.1:320-679 GCA_003455595.1 Betaproteobacteria bacterium | reverse complement strand
CCCTCTGCACCTTCCCACACCTTGTCGGTAGCCTTGACGCCGCCACGCACCGTCTGCAACACAATAAACAGAAAGATCAGTTGGCTTGCACCGAATATAAAACCGCCAATGGACGCAATTTGATTGAACTCGGTAAACTGCAGCGCATAGTCAGGAATGCGGCGCGGCATGCCGGCGAGTCCAAGGAAATGCATCGGGAAGAACAGGATATTCATAGAAATGGCTGACAACCAGAAATGCAGCTTGCCGAGCTTTTCGTTGTACATGTGCCCGGTCCATTTCGGTAGCCAGTAATAAACCCCGGCGAAGATGGAAAACAGCGCGCCTGATACCAGCACGTAATGGAAGTGCGCCACCAC
>DMQT01000225.1:0-125 GCA_003455595.1 Betaproteobacteria bacterium | reverse complement strand
ATCGAGCCACGCCACATGGTCGCTACCCAGTTAAATACTTTGACGCCGGTCGGAATGGCGATGAGCATGGTCGAATACATGAAAAACAGCTGTGCGGCTGCTGGCATGCCGACCGTGAACATGTG
>DMQT01000144.1:8500-8712 GCA_003455595.1 Betaproteobacteria bacterium | reverse complement strand
ACAGTTTCAACGGCGACCCGCAACTCATCGGCCTGCTGATTGAAAAGGGCATTGAATTAAACAACCAGAACGACAACGGTGCCACCTGCCTGATGTACGCCGCATCCGCCAGCAAAACCGAAGTCGTCGCCCAACTCCTCAAAGCCGGCGCCAACACGAAAGTAAAAACGCTGGATGACTTCTCGGCACTGGATATGGCTGGCAATCTGACG
>DMQT01000144.1:3608-8353 GCA_003455595.1 Betaproteobacteria bacterium | reverse complement strand
TCAGAATGATGGCCATGCAGGTCAGCTCCTCGGCCTAAGCCGTCGTTCAAGTTTTGCTGGTGGATGACAGCTTCGCAGCGGAAGCAGTCGATCACAATCAGTACCCTGTTTATCACTTTCGGCCTAAACCCTGCATTCTGCACTCCGTGAAACCATGTCTGGAGGGTGACAGCAAGTCGTTCTTTACAGATTATGGCAATCGCGATAATATTATTGGACGACTGTCCAATAATAGGGGGTGACCATGGTCAAATCAGTGCTGGTAACAGGTGCGAACGGTTTTGTTGGAAGTCATGTTCTGGAAGCCTTGCAGCAGCTGGACGATGTGCATGTTATCGCCGCATGTCGCGACAGGCGGAAACTGCCGCCGGGATTCACCGGCGAGGTGCGCGAAGGTGATTTGCGCGATCACGATTATAGAAAAACCCTCGTAGAGGATGTGAATGTCTTGTGTCACGCGGCAGCCTGGACATCTTTGTGGGGGCATCGTCAGGAATCGCATGACCTCTATCTGCAACCCACGCTGGCGTTGATCGATGCGGCGCGTACCGCAGGCGTGCAGCGCTTCGTCAATACCAGCACCACAAGTGCCGCAGCGCCTAAGCGTTCTACGGATCCCATGAGCAGGGGAATTCCACGGCCGTTCTGGCCGCATCTGTGCAATGTCGTCGCCATCGAAGATGCGCTTCGCGAGGGGGCTGGTCCACGCTTCCAGGTTGTCAATCTTCGACTCGGCATTTTTGCGGGGCAACGTTATGCGCTGGGCATCCTGCCTATCCTCACGCCACGGCTGAAGACGCATCTTGTGCCATGGGTGGCGGGCGGACGTACCAGTTTGCCCATTGTTGACGGGCGCGACATCGGCCAGGCATTCGCGCTGGCGGCGATGCGTGACGGATTAGCCGATTATGAGTGCTTCAACATCCTCGGGTCGGAAGTGCCAACCGTGCGCGATGTCATCACCTTGCTTAGCGAGGAGTTCCATCTGCCGCGCCCTCATTTTAACGTGCCATTCGCGATTGCCTATCCATTTGCGTGGCTGATGGAAAAACTCGATTCCATCGTGCCTTGGGAGCCACTGGTCACCCGCAGCATCATCCATCTAATGGAGGAGGTAAACGCTAACAACGTCAAGGCGGAACGCCTGCTTGGCTATCATCCGGCTTATCTCTGGCAGGAGGCCGTCCGATTGCAGATGCAGGAAATGCAAGTGCGTCAGACGCAGCCGATGTCGATGGCCAGACCGGTTGAGTGATGCCGCATATGAATAAACGTCTCTGCAATGGCGAATTCGCGCCTGCGTTCAGGGTGCCGGACTTGCAAGGAGATACCGTGGACACGCGGAATTTCCGCGGTCGCTGGCTATTGCTCTCTTTCTACCGCTATGCATCCTGTCCCCTGTGCAACTTGCGTGTGCATAAATTATCGGGGCTGCATGCTGGCTGGCAGACGCGCGGACTGGACATGCTGGCGGTGTTCCAGTCCCCGGCGGATAAATTACGACAATATGTCGGCAGCCAGCATCTTCCGTTTCCCTTGATCCCTGATCCCGAACAGACACTCTATCAACGCTACGGAGTTGGGCACAGTTGGATTGGCTTTCTCGTTGCCTGGGGCAAGCGCCTGCCCGAAATCGGCCGGGCGGTGTTGCGGGAGGGATATTTCCCAGGGAGTGTAGAGGGTGGCATCCACCGCATTCCGGCGGACTTTCTTATTAATCCGGGCGGGCGAATTGCCGAGGCGCACTATGGCCGCGATATCGGTGACCATTTGCCGATCGCTCGCATCGAGCATCAACTTGCGAACAGGAGTTTTTCATGAGCGCCTTCACCGATCTGCTAAATGGGCCACTTTACGGCGTCATGCGCTGGGAGCAATGGGACGTGCTGTGCGAGAATATTCGCAGCAGTGGAGAAGCATGGTACGTCTATGGCGTCGGTCATGGTGTGCCGGATGCGCCCATCGCTGGTTCATCGCTCAGTTGCGCTCTGGACGAAATCGGCGCCTTGCTGAAGCGTGACCACGAAGAGGATTATCTTGGAATTGTGTATGTAGATGACCTTTCCAACGCGGCGCTCGTGAAAATCTATGACCCGAATAACTTGGGAGCAACCTGCGGTAGCAGTGGTCGCGATATTCCGCCCGGTTGGGTGTTGAGCCGCCATCCGCCGAGCCAGATCGCCAGCGATATTCCTGTATCCAACAATCGCCGGCGGTGGTGGCACGGGCTGTTGTCCAAATTGACGGTGACTTAAACCCAACAGGAGTGGACATTGAACATTGGAAGTAAAGGCGAGAAGACCCGCGCCGACATTGTCGGATGCGCCAATCGGCTGTTTTATGAGCAGGGCTACGAAGCCACGTCCTTTTCCGACATCGTTGACGCGTCAGGATTGTATCGCGGCAACATCTATCATTACTTCAAGAGCAAGGAAGATATTCTCCGGGCAGTGGTTGAACAACGTCTGGAGGAGTTCCGTACACTGCTGGCAAAGTGGGACAAAGTCCACATCAACCCCAAAGCGAAGCTACTTGCCTTCGTGGACATGATTACTGGTCATCAGTCGGAATTGGTTGAGTATGGCTGCCCAATCGGCAGTCTGAACACGGAACTCGGCAAGGACCGGCGCGACCTACAACTGGCAGCCCGCGCCCTGTTCGACCTGTTCCGCGATTGGCTCGCCGTGTGCTTCGTGGCGCTTGGCCGGGGCGCCGAGGCGAAAACACTGGCGTTGCACCTGCTAGGCCGGGCGCAAGGGATTGCAGTGATCGCGCATGTTTACCAGGACAAGCGTCTCCTAAAACGTGAGACCGATCAGCTCGAAGTATGGATCCGCCAACTTTAGCTGACGCACGGTGCGATGCTTGGTACTCAAGCGCTATCTTGGTGACGATGCGTGAGTTTTTACCCCTTGACTCCGGCCGGATAATGGGTGTCTATTTTGTGAACCAAGTCGTTGATCATTGCGGTATTTCAACGATCACTTCTCAGTACTAATTCAGTCATTCCCTTGTGCTTGATGCATGACCGTTCTTGGCACGTAGCGGCTGTATCTTTATGCAAATTACCTGCCACCAAGCGGACGTTGGCGATTACCTGAAAAGGCGGTTGGTGCAACCTGCCGGAATATCCGGTTCCAACTTTTTCGAACCGGCACTTTGACCCGTTCCAGACGTTCACATTGGCTGATAGCGGGCGTTTATTAACCGAACAAAGGCTGCTCAATCGATCTGACCCTTATTATCGCTGGCCAGCCTACGCTCGCGGAAGTTACCCGAGCGCCGATTTGACCTCGCGACCGATTTCATCGAGCAATGCTTTCGACTGGTCGAAAACGCCGGACATCCAGAGGAATCCATGAATCATGCCCGGGTATAAGCGGAATTTCACCGGGACCCCAGCTGCCGCTAGCTTTTCAGCGTAGTTGCGACCATCATCGCAGAATGGATCGCACTCTGCGGAGATGATCAGTGCCTGCGGCAGGCCGGAGTGGTCCTCGGCAATGAGCGGTGAGCAGTACGGATTCCTCCCGTCCATCGGACTCCTTACGTAGTGGTTCCAAAAGTATTCCATGCTGGCGCGCTGGAGCAAAAATCCTTCGGCGTTCGCCAAAGCGGAAGGTGTGTCCCAACCGTATTGAACCGCTGGATAGGCAAGCACCTGATATGCGAGCTGCGGGCCGTTCTCGTCGCGCGCCCGCAAAGTCACGGCGGCAGCCAAGTTACCCCCGGCACTATCACCTATGACGCCAATTCGATTTTTATCGAGCCCAAGTTCGGTCGCATTATCGAACACCCAACGAGTGGCCGCATAGCAGTCATCCAGCGGAATGGGAAATTTGTGCTCAGGGGCCTTCTGATAGTTGACGGCGACAACCACACATCCTGTGCGATTGGCAAGCAGGCGGCTAAACGAGTCGCAAACTCCGATGTTCGCGGCGATCCATCCACCGCCGTGAAAGTAAATGAGTCCTGGCAGCGGCCCGGCGCTACCGCGAGCTGGCCGATAGATACATACAGGCAAATCGGCAGTGGGCCCCGGGATGAAGCGATGTTCGATCCCGGCAACGTCCTCAGGCTTACCTCCGAGATCTTTGAAGGCCTGTATCGCGACGCGACACTCGGCAGGTGTCATCGTCTCGAATGGCTGGGCTCCGGAACCCTTCAATTCCTTCAAAAGTGCTTCCGCTTGTGGGTCGAGTGGCATTTGCTACCTCCTTTGTTCTATGTTCAGTTCATTGACCTAAGGTCCTGCTCGCAGTCCGCCTAAGGAATATAATCTGCTACGAAGCTACGGGCAAGATATTTATTTGTCGATCGATACAGAAAGGAGCCTATTCATGACAGAGCGAGGCCGACCACGCAGCTTCGACCGCGCCGTCGCCCTGCGGCGGGCAATGGAAGTGTTCTGGGCCCAGGGGTATCACGTCACGTCCATGTCGGACCTGATAGCCGCCATGAATATTAATTCACCGAGCATCTACGCGGCCTTCGGCAGCAAGGAGAAGTTATTCCGCGAAGCGGTGGCGCTCTATCGTGATAACGAAGGCGGCCGAATCTGGGGTGCCGTAACAACTGCGCCGTCCGCGCGCGCGGCGATCGAAACCGTGTTGCGCGTCAGCGCCGAAGAATTGACCCGTCCTGGCAAGCCACGCGGCTGTCTCATCGTGCTCGGCGCGCTCCATGCCGACGACACAAATGAAGCCGTGCGCCGAGAGTTGCAAGAGCATCGTGCGGAAAGCATG
>DMQT01000144.1:605-3574 GCA_003455595.1 Betaproteobacteria bacterium | reverse complement strand
ACTGGCGAGCAATTGCCACTTTTTACATTACGGTTCAGCAGGGCATGTCGATCCAAGCGCGCGACGGCGCTTCGCGCAAGGCCCTCCTCGCTGTCGCTGATTGCGCCATGGCGGCGTGGGATGGCCTTGTCTCTTGTCATCGCGACGGAGGGGGCTTGTGATGGAAGACGCCAAATTCGCAATGAGGCGTGTTGACGATGTTAGACATCACTTGTCGGTCGATTGAGCCGTCTATCCTGNNATGAATAGGTCACCGGTCGTCCGCTAGGAAATCGTCTCGAATGACCGCTTGGCATGTAAAGCCGAACCCAGCGGATAAACGGATTCACTTCAAAGTTGAATCCGCCCAAAGATTCAGTGTTTGTTATTGCATCAAAGCGTTAATTTCGGCCAGAAGGGCATCATTCTCGATCTTTAGGATATGAGCCTTGAGTAAAGTCTCGCTGTTCTGTCCCGCGTCCAATGCGGCCTTGGCTTCCCGGGCAAGCTGATGCAGGTGCTTGTGACGTGCCGTGATGATGGGATAAGCCGGTTCATTGCCAAAACGGGCAAGACCTTCTGTTTGCAGCCATACGCCGAGATGGCATTTCCGCTCAGCACCTGGTTCAACGACATGCTCAGGGAAAGGCTCCTCGCCCATGAGTGCTGCGATGAATTGCTGCACTCGATGAGAATGACCAACCAGCACGTGGGGACTTCCCTCTGTAGGGATAGAGCCAGAATTGATCTCTGGAGGCTGATACTGTGCGATCCACTCCGGGATGGCTGTCGCGGGCATGGGCCTGGCGATCAAATATCCTTGCAAGGAGTGACAATTCATTTTGCTCAGTATCTGGGCATGCCGCAGTGTCTCCACGCCCTCGGCGATCACCTCCAGCCCTAACATGCGGGCGGTAGTGATGACGCCGGCGACGATAGCAAGATCGCGAGGGTCATTGACGATGTTGCGCACGAAGCCTTGGTCAACCTTGATGGTCTGTGCAGGGAGTTTCTGTAGATAGGTCAGGGACGCATTTCCGGTTCCGAAATCGTCCAGGGCCACCCGCACGCCTAAGTCGTTGGCGCGAGCGAGCGACTGGCGTGCCATCTCGAAATCCCGCAGCGGCGCGCTTTCGGTCACTTCAATTTCCACAAAATCCGCCGGAATTCCGGGGTGCTCCGCCAATGCCTCTTCCAGATCGGCAGAGAAGCGGGGGTCCAACAGGTGACGGGCACTGATGTTCATCGACACGCGCAACAGCAGGCCCTGGCGATGCCAGCTTTCTCCTTGAGAAAGCGCTGCATTCAGAACGAAGCGACCAATGGTTCGCGCCAGACGCGGATGATCCAGGCTATCAGCGAAGGTGCTTGGAGTGATGATGCCGCCCTTGCCGTCATCCAGGCGCAAGAGCGCTTCCACCCCGACCACGGATGGGAAACGGGCATCGGGAGAGCTACTGACAATCGGCTGATAATGCAGCCGGAGCTGCCCATCCTGGAGCGCCTGCGCCACGTATTCCCGCTGGGCAGCCTGACTGCTGATCCGGGCATCCATCACCCAGGTATGGAGTTGGCATTGGTCCTTGCCCTTTTCCTTGGCGGAATAAAGGGCAAGATCGGCGTGATGCAGCAAATTTTCCGCGTCGCCATCGTCCATGGGACAGATGGTGAAACCAAAGCTGGCGGATATGGAGACAATGTCCCCATCCAAGGCGAAGGGTTTGCGCAACTCCTCCATAATGCGCTCACAGATGATGTCCAAATCATCGAGCCGTTCGAGGTCGGGCAATAACAGCCCGAACTCATCGCCACCCAGGCGTGCCAGGGTATCCCCGACTCTGAGGAGGCGCTGTACCCGTTCTACGACCAGACGTAGCAAGGCATCCCCGGCCCTGTGGCCCAGCCGGTCATTTACTTGCTTGAAGCCGTCCATATCAAAGATGCCAACGCCCAAGAGGCGTTCCCGTCGCAGATTCTGCAGCCGATCCTGCTCGAGACGCTCCAAAAAGAGCTGACGATTGGGCAGGCCGGTCAATCTATCCTTCAGGGCTTGCGAGCGGGTGCGCAACACGAGGTTTCCCACATGGGCGAAGGCCAGGAAATAAGCCTCCCCCACGCGTTGAAAGTAACCACTCTGCCGTACACCGATAACCCCAACCGCGGGCAAATCTTCGTTGCCAAAGGGGATGCAGGCGACTTCTTTCACGGTGGACGGGAGCCGGCGCACCCATTCTGGCGCATTGGCGGCATCCACTGTGATGATCACCGGCGCTTTCCGCCTTATGGCCATCCAGCACGGATCTTCGGGAGACTTGTGGATACGGAGCTCCTGGAGGTGAAGACCAGCCATGCAACGAGGGGTCAAGACTTCATCCGATCCCTCACGCAGCAGATAACCGGCCCAGGCCACCAGATTGCTCTTGCTCACGAGGAGCGTGCAGCTTTCGTTGAGCAGGCGGTCGCCAGTGGCATCCTCTGCGGCAGCGGGGTTGGAAAGCGTCTGTAGCAGGACATCGAAAACCACCTGCCGCTCGGCGTCAGTTTCTCTGGAAGCTCCGGAGAAGCCGCTGAGCTGCGCCATGAGATCGCCAATGAGCAGCCGGAAAAGGATACCGCGCAGCGTCGAACGGTCTTCCTGCGGAATGGCTTCATCCGCGATGATCTGATCCCAGTGTTTCCAGTACAGGATATAAGCACCCGCCACCCAAGCAGGTTCAACCCCCAAGCGATAGTGCAACTGACCCACTTGGGCCATGGTGTCCATCCACTGGTTATCCAGATGGCTGGAGAGCAGATTGCGGGCGTGTTCCGCCTGAGTATGGGTGATCTGTTCCAGGCGCTCCGGGGAGAAGTCCAGGAACACGGCGGCGG
The DNA here is from genome assembly GCA_003455595.1 of Betaproteobacteria bacterium. Taxonomy (GTDB): domain Bacteria; phylum Pseudomonadota; class Gammaproteobacteria; order Burkholderiales; family Sulfuriferulaceae; genus Sulfuriferula. The sequence goes on along the minus strand of DMQT01000144.1, from coordinate 724 downwards.
TTGCCGGGTACCGCAAGAGATAGGCGTAAAAGTCCTGCGCCAAGGCGTCGGCATCCCCCGCGAGGCGGTCACGATACCGATCCAGAAGCTGGAAGTCGGATGGATTGAGATCAAGAAAA
>DMQT01000144.1:0-516 GCA_003455595.1 Betaproteobacteria bacterium | reverse complement strand
GGGCGCCTGGCGTCAGGTTAATTAAGAAATGAGGTGAAATCCGAACACTGATGTCGGGATGATGACAGCCTGTTGATCTGCATGTATCCCAATCGGCGTTGAGTCATACGATTCGGGGACTTGAGGCGAATCTCGGACTTCGGCTGCTGGCCCGAACCACGCGCAGCGTTTCGCCCACCGAGGCAGGTGCACGCCTCCTTGAGATCGTGGCACCCCGGTTTGAGGCGATTGAAGCGGGGCTAGCGGCTTTGAGCGAACTCCGGGACAAACCAGCAGGCACTATTCGCATCACAACGGCCGAGCATGCGGGCAACTCGGTGCTTTGGCCCAAGCTCTCAACATTCCTGGTGGATTATCCCGATATCAAAGTCGAGATCACCATCGACTATGGCTTCACCGACATCGTCGCGCAGTGATTCGACGCAGGTGCCGTTCAGGATGATTCCCGCACCTATGGCCGGTGAGGATTCCATACCGGCCGTTGGACCACTGGATGCCACCGGCAGCAATGGCCGA
>DMQT01000183.1:7796-8956 GCA_003455595.1 Betaproteobacteria bacterium | reverse complement strand
TAGACGTTGTTCCCGTGGGTTGATGAACACACCAAACTGACGCCCGCTGATACCTGGCTCGACGGTGATACCGATTTCGAGATGGGCGGCATCCATTTTGCGCTGCGCTACGTCGGCCCGGCGCATTCCGATGAAGACATGGCCATGCTGGTGAGAGAAGACGGCGTGCTCTACGCCGGTGATCTGGTATTCAAAGGTCGCGTACCGTTTATTGGCGATGCCGACAGCAAAGCCTGGCTGGCCGCGCTTGACAAGTTGATTGCGCTCAAGCCGCGCGTGATGGTGCCGGGGCATGGCGGCGTTTCCAACACCCCGCTGGCCGATTTGACCCTGACACGAGATTATCTCAACTACGTGCGTGCCGCGATGGGCAAGGCGGTCAACGATCTGGTGCCGTTTGAAGAAGCCTATGCCCACACCGACTGGTCGAAATACGCCAAATTACCGGCATTTGAGCAAGCCAACCGCCCCAATGCCTACAACACTTACCTGCTGATGGAAAAAGAATCGCTCGGCAAGTAAGGCCACTTAAATCAGGCTTTGAGCTTGCGCTACAGCGTACGCTCGCTGATGTCCAGCTTGTCGGCCAGCGCAGGCAGGTCGATGGGGCAGGCGCGGATGCGGGAATACAAATCCTTGCGGAAAGTCTCCTGCCCGACCATTTTTCAAGATCGCGGTGGGTTGCCGATACCAGCCGAAAATCGGCGCGTATCGGTTCGATACCCCACTCGGCGTTACGTCCCCGTTTCCATCAAACGCAACAACCTGACCTGCAAACCGAGTGGAATATTGCCCACCTCGTCGAGAAACACGGTGCCGCCACTGGCACTCTCGACCACGCCGGGTTTGTGCCCATCAGCGCCTTACCCGTGCCGGGCCGCGTAAAGTGATCTGATACCTCATAACAGCGCCACCCAACCAGCGGCTTGGCATCGCCCTATCCGGCGAGATAAGCCGCATTAGTTGCAAGGATGGCGAACCCCTATCCATCACGATACGCAGCTCAGTCTGACTATCGGAATGGGACAACAACTCTGGCATGTGCGGGATGGAGGGGATGGCCATAGGCACTCGGACACGATGACAAAAATGTCAATTTACCTCCGTAGGCATTGCAATAAGACTGCCATTTTTGTGAATAAAGCGTCGTACGATAACGC
>DMQT01000183.1:0-7753 GCA_003455595.1 Betaproteobacteria bacterium | reverse complement strand
ATATTACGTGTAATAAATCGCCTGGCACGGGCATTGCGCACGGTTATCGACATCATCACTGCGGCACCAGGGCATAGCCCGCCGAGAAAATTGAATTACCCATATCAGCTATATGGGTATATGCTGAATTTCTGCTGACTGTCACCCCAATACAGGAGCGTCTGTATGCGACAAATCTGGAACCACCCGCTCAGCCGGGAAATTCTGCTTATCCTGCTGCTGAAAATCGCGTTGATTTTCACCCTCTGGTGGGTATTTTTCCGTGCACCGGATACGTCGCCCCCTACGCCGGAGCAGGTTAGCCGTGCCCTGCTTGAATCCAGACCCGCAGTCGATCAACATAAGGAGTAATGACCCATGATCAGTACCGAACTGGTGGACATATCGCGGCTGCAGTTTGCCGTCACCGCGCTGTATCACTTTTTGTTTGTGCCGCTCACCATCGGCCTGGCGGTGATGCTGGTCGCCATGGAGTTGACTTACGTCACTACCGGACGACCGATTTACAAGGACATGGTCAAGTTCTGGGGCAAGCTGTTCAGCATCAACTTTGCACTGGGCGTGACCACCGGCATCACCATGGAATTCCAGTTCGGTACCAACTGGGCGTATTACTCGCACTACGTTGGAGACATCTTCGGTGCGCCGCTGGCGATCGAAGGCCTGATGGCGTTCTTCCTCGAATCCACGTTTATTGGCCTGTTTTTCTTTGGCTGGGACAAGCTCAGCAGATGGAAGCACTTCATGGTGACGGTATTCATGGCGCTGGGTTCCAACCTGTCGGCGCTGTGGATATTGATCGCCAACGGCTGGATGCAGAACCCCATCGGCACCGAGTTTTCATTCATCACCATGCGCATGGAAATGACCGATTTCTGGTCCATCGTGTTCAATCCGGTGGCGCAGGCCAAGTTCGTGCATACCGTGTCGGCCGGCTATGTCACCGCTGCATTGTTCGTACTGGGCATTTCCAGCTACTATCTGCTCAAAGGCCGCGACCTCGACTTCGCGCGGCGCTCGTTTCGTATCGCGGCGGGGTTCGGTTTCGCATCAGCCTTGTCGGTGATCGTGCTGGGGGATGAATCCGGCTATAGCGTAGGCGAAGCGCAGCATACCAAGCTGGCAGCCATGGAAGCCATGTGGCACACCGAACCCGCACCGGCACCGTTTGTGGTGTTCGCACTGCCCAATGAAAAAACCCAGACCAACGATTACGAGCTCAAGATTCCTTACGTGCTGGGCTTGATCGGCACGCGCTCGGTGAGCCAGACCATTCCCGGCATCGCTGAGATCAAGGAAAAAAATCGCGCACGCATCGTCAACGGCGTGATTGCGGTCAAGGCGCTGGAACAGTTGCGCAAGGACAAAACCAACACAGCCGCGCTGGCGACCTTCAACGCCCACAAAGACGACCTGGGCTTTGGCCTGTTACTGAAGAAATATACTGAGGATGTGGCCGCGGCAACGCCCGAGATGATTCAGCAGGCGGTTGACAGCACCATCCCAAAAATCGCGCCGATGTTCTGGAGCTTCCGCATCATGGTGGCACTTGGCTTCCTGTTCCTCGCGCTGTTCAGCTTTGCGCTGCTTTATTCGATCAAAGGCAATTTCATCGAAAAGCGGTGGCTGCTGCGCTGGGCCTTGTGGTTCATCCCGATGCCTTGGGTCGCGGCGGAACTGGGCTGGATTGTGGCCGAATACGGTCGCCAGCCATGGACTATTTATGGCGTATTGCCCACCCACCTGTCGGTATCCAGCCTGACCCCCGGCAATGTGTACGCATCACTGGCAGGCTTTGTGGCCTTCTACACTGCACTGTTGATTGTAGAGATGTACCTGATGGTGAAATACGCACGGATTGGCCCTTCCAGTCTGGGCACGGGTAAATATCACGGTGAAGACCAGCTGGGGGGTGGCGCAATCCCGGCTGGCGCACCCGCTGACAAAATTTAAGGGGGAAATACAAATGGATTATGAAAGCCTGAAACTCATCTGGTGGCTGCTGGTAGGCGTGCTATTAATCGGCTTTGCCATCATGGACGGTCATGACATGGGCGTGGGCACGCTGCTGCCCTTCATCGGCAAAAATGACCTGGAACGCCGTGCCGTCATCAACACTGTCGCGCCACACTGGGAAGGCAACCAGGTCTGGTTCGTCACGGCGGGCGGGGCCATCTTCGCCGCCTGGCCACTGATTTACGCCACCGCTTTTTCGGGTTTTTACTGGGCCATGATGGCCGCGCTATGGGCGCTGTTTTTCCGCCCGGTCGGCTTCACTTACCGCTCCAAAATCAAGAATCCGACCTGGCGCAGTACCTGGGACTGGGGACTGTTCATCGGCGGTGCGGTGCCGCCAATCATCTTCGGTGTAGCATTCGGTAATCTGTTGCTGGGCGTGCCGTTCCAGTTCGACGACACCTTGCGTTCCACCTACACCGGCACGTTCTGGCAGCTGCTCAACCCGTTCGGACTGCTGGCGGGCGTGGTGAGCCTGTCCATGGTCACATTCCAGGGTGCCAATTACCTGATGCTGCGCACCGAGGGCGACATCTACCGTCGCGTGCGCACCGCCAGTCTGATATTCGGCCTCGCCACGCTGGTCACATTTGCGCTGGCCGGGCTGTGGATCATGAAGGGCATCGACGGCTTTGCCATCACCAGCCATATCAATCCCAACGCTCTGCCAGACCCGCTGGATAAAACCGTGGTCAAGGAAACCGGTGCCTGGATGAAAAACTACACCACCTATGCCTGGGCAATGTGGGTTCCCATCACAACCTTCATCGCCATCGCGCTGGGTATTATGTTTGCGCGCCTGCACAAGGCCTGGATGGCGTTTATCGCCTCGTCGGTCACCTGCGCCGGCATCATCGGTACCGCCGGGGTGTCGATGTTCCCATTCCTCATGCCGTCATCTAGCGACCCGCGCTCCAGCCTGACGGTATGGGATAGCGTGTCATCAGAATTGACGCTGGGTCTGATGCTGGGCGCCACTGTGGTGTTCATGCCGCTGATCATTTTCTATACTTCTTGGGCATACAAAGTGATGTGGGGCAAAGTCACCACCGATTTCATCAAAGCCAACGACCATTCCGTTTACTGATTCTTTATAGGAGACACATCATGTGGTATTTCGCCTGGATACTCGGTGTCAGCATGGCGGTGTTACTTGCCTCAATGGCCGCCACCATGTGCGACGCCAAAGACTGTGCACTGGATGCGGCTGAACGCGGCAACCCCAAGATTTAACCTGCCATGACCCGCAGTGTGCTTAACCATCGTTGGGCGCGTGCGTTGTCGCTTTCCGCAGCCGCCAGCCTGGCGCTGGCCGTCACCGCCTATCCGCGCGGTCTGATGCATGACGGCGTCGCACTCGATCATGGCCTGCTAAGCCTGCTGATGTGGGGCATGTCGGCAGGCTTTGTGCATGGCGTCGGCTTCGACCCGGATAACCGCTGGCTGCGCCTTCTACTCGGTCCACTGGTCGCCTGGCCGCTACTGTTACTGGGCTGGGGGCTGTTTGTGCGCAACTACCTGTCCTGAATGAGACGCAGCGCGGGGCGGTACTGATTGATCCAGTCCGCAAACATGTCGCCCTGTACCTGGCCTCCTGGAAGCGCAAAGTTTAAGCCTGCGCAAGGTGCTGGAATGCACGAGCAAGCTGTGCCAATGTGCCTCTGCAAGCCCATGAAATCCTGCATTTCGGCACGGAAGCCAACACCTTTGTTGCCCCACCCGGCCATATCCCAGGCTGCATCAGCGACCTGCGGTAGCGACCACGTGTTCTCGGGCGACGCGTTGCTGATTGGCGGTTACGGGTGCAGCGATTTTCAGGGCCTGTATGCCATACAACAGCATCACGCGTAAAATATGACCGTTGCGGTGCGAAACGCGAGTGTACCCGGGGCATAATTATCACCACAAGCACGTTTACAGAGCCGCGCAGGAACGCGAATTCAACCCACGCCTGAGGACAATCCGTGACGAACTCAAGGTGACCATGTCCAACCCGAACTTGCCTAAACCCCCGCCTGATCGACCAGGCCGTCCCGGCCAACCCGCTCTGCGGCCAATAGGAATCACATACAGCCTGAAACAAACATGACTGAAACGCTACAAAACCACTTTGAACGCATCGGCGGTGCCGACAAGATCCGCGCGCTGGTAAAACGCTTTTACCAGGTAATGGACGAATTACCTGAGTCTTACGGCATCCGCAAGCTGCACGCGGACGACCTGCAAGGCTCGGAAGACAAACTGTTCAAATTTCTCAACGGCTGGATGGGCGGCCCACAACTGTACGTACAGGAATACGGCCACCCCATGCTGCGTCGCCGCCATCTGCCGTTCCCAATCAGTGAATCGGAACGCGACCAGTGGCTGATGTGCATGAACGTCGCGCTCAACGAAGTGGTCGAAGATCCACAACTGCGCGCTGAGCTCTCCGCTGCCTTCGCCAAAGTCGGCGACCACATGCGCAATCAACATTGATTTTTTAACCTGGAAAACCCCATGAGCATGACCCCACAACAACTCGTTGCCGAAGCCAAAGCCCAGATCAAGGAAATCGATATCGCTACCGCCGCCCAGCATATCAGCGCGGGCAGTGTCGTCATCGACGTACGTGAACCCGCCGAATTTGAAGCGGCGCGCCTGCCGGGTGCCGTCAGCATCCCACGCGGCCTGCTCGAATTCAAAACCGACCAACCCGCGTTAGTCGATAAAGCCGCCGAAATCCTGCTATATTGCAAAAGCGGCGGACGTTCCGCATTGGCCGCACTCAACCTGCAGCGACTGGGTTATAGCAACGTACGCTCGATGACCGGCGGCTTTGACGCCTGGACCAGCCAAGGCCAGGCCGTCGCCAAAGACACCACCCAATACGGCGGCTGATCTCACAGCACCGCTTTGCTTACACGCCGACCCTAAGCAAAGCAGCGTAGTCTGTAGCAGGCAACGCTGCACTGTAGAGAAATCCCTGTATCTCATCGCACCCATGCTGCACCAGGAAATCACGCTGTGCCGTGGTTTCCACCCCCTCTGCAATCACGCGTATTTGCATGCCATGCGCCAACTGAATAATGGCGCGCACGATCGCCGCGTCGTCGCTGTCGCGCCCCAGCTCCTGTATGAACGAGCGGTCAATCTTGATGGCGTCGATCGGAAAGCGCTTGAGGTATGCCAGGCTGGAATAACCGGTGCCAAAATCGTCAATAGTCAGCCGCACGCCGCGTTGTTTGAGTGCATTTAAGGTATCCAGTGTTTGGCGGGTGTTGGTCATGGCGGTGCTTTCAGTGATTTCAACCTCAAGTTGCTCGGCGTTAAGGCCGGTTTCCTGTAACACCTGATCGACCATCAACAACAGATTCGGCAGGGCAAAGTGCCGCGCTGAAAAATTCACCGCGACGCGCTGACCCGGCAGACTGTCGCGCTGCCAGTTCACGATTTGCTGGCACGCCTGACGCAATACCCACAACCCGATTGGCTCCATCAAGCTGCTGGCCTCGATGGCCGGGATGAAATGGCTGGGTAGGATAAGACCACTCCGTGGATGGCTCCAGCGCAACAAGGCTTCAGCACCGGTAATGCGCTGATGCACGGTATCCACCTTGGGTTGGTAATACAGTTCAAATTCGGCTTGCTCCAGCGCGCGGCGCAAGCCGCTTTCCAGGCTTAACTGAAGTTTGCTGGCGACATTCATACTGGAATTGAAATACAGAAAACCGCAGTGCTGCTGCTTGGCGCGATACATTGCGGTATCGGCGTGGCGCAGCAACTCCTGCGCGTCGTCCAGCTGAGTCGGTGTGCCGCCGGTGGTGGTGCTGGTGGCACGTAACACGCCGATACCGATGCTGGCCGACATGACATAGTCGTGCCCGAGCAAGGTGAACGGTTCGGCCAGGATTTGTAGAATTTTTTGCGCCACTGCTGCCGATGCGCGTGCTGCGTGTTCGCCCACCACCAGCACGGTAAACTCATCGCCGCCGATGCGGGCAACAAAGTCTTCGCTGCGCACACCGGTCTGGATGCGTGCGGCCATCATCTGCAGCAACTGGTCGCCTGCCTGATGCCCGAGTGTGTCATTGATTTGTTTGAAGCGGTCAAGATCGAGATAGAGCAAGGCAACATTACCACCATGACGCTGCACGTGCGCGGTGGTGCGCTCCAGTTGTTCCTGAAACGCGGCGCGATTGGCCAGCCCGGTAAGACTGTCAAAACGTGCCAGCTGATCCAGCCGCCACTCCGAATGCTTGCGCTCGGCCAGTGCAGCGGCCACCAGCAGTCCCGACAGGGCAATGATGGAAAGCAGAATCTGCATGTCAAACAGAGCGGCATAACTGAATGCCTGCGCCATGGGGCGCAGCGCCGTTACCATTCCTAGCGCCGCAGCAGCCAACGTGACCAGCGTCACGCCCGGCACGCCGAAACGCAGGGCAGCCCAGATAAGGAAAGCAAACAGCACGTAATGGTTCTGATCCACGCCGGTCAGCGTCGATACGCCCATCGATGCCAGCATCAGCAGCAGGATGGCGGTCGCTTCCAGTGCCGGCCAGAAATGTAGGGCCTGACGCCGGTGCACCCACCATACCATCAGGGCTGGCGCGACCAGGAGACAGCCCATCATGTCGCCCATCCACCAGATAAACCAACCCCGCGCCAGTTCACTTTCCGACAGCAGATGTGTCGCACCCAGCGCACCTATGCCGAAGCTGGCACTGACAGCGCAGGCCAGTGGCGCTGCAAAAAATGTCAGTTTAACGACGTCTTGCACCCGGTCGAGTGCCGCGTGGAAACCGCCTGAACGATTCAGCAGCCACAGCGCAGCAATCGCCTCCAAACTGCATCCAACACCAATAACGAGCGCCACATACCAGGGAAATATAAACAGGCTGGCGAAAAACGCACCCACTAGGATGGCCGGCCAGTAGCGCCAGCCCAGCAATACCAGCGCAGCGATGGCGAGGCCACTGGCCGGCCAGACAGCACTGACTGTGCTGTTCATGTAGGTGGCCAGCCACAGACCGAAACGCGCAGTCAGGAAATAGGTCAGCGCTAACGCGACCAGACTCACCCCGTAACGTACACGCGGCGAGTAAAACCCGTCAGCAATCGCTGACCGCATCATCGATGATGTATTAACGCATGCTATTGAACGACCGCATCGATATGCGCGCGCACCGCTTCGAGCGCTTCGCTGAGGGTATCTTCCGACAAGCCATTCAGGCTTTCAGCCAGTATTTCTGCCGCCTGTAGCGTTTCTGCAGCCAAACTGGCACTGTCGAGCTCTGCGACGAATACCGCAGCGGCACCGGACACGCGCAGCAACGCATCACGCTCGCGCATCAGCATCTCGACTTCATTGCGCAGCATCGAGACTTCCTGGTCGCTTTGGGTTTGTGGCATGTGATTTTCCTTTTTGAAATTATATGAACAGCGTGAGGACGCCGGTATAGCCGTACAAGTGGTCGTGTGAGATTTCGCCGTTGGCAAAAAACCCGACCAGTGGGAAGTCGCCCATCACCTCACTGATCAATTTCAACTCGGCCGATTTAGTGCCGAACAGGCTCTCGCCCCGCCCAAGACAAGAATAATACACTGCACCACGCGGCGGCGCTTGCAAGCCCTGCTTGAGCTCTTGCAGCATGCGCGACATGTCATCGTGCGCGGCGGTCGCGTCGCGGCGGCAAAACATCAATTCAGCATCGGGCAGCACTAACTCGCTGATGCCGACAATTTTTTGCGTCGTGTCGGC
>DMQT01000012.1:17318-24676 GCA_003455595.1 Betaproteobacteria bacterium | reverse complement strand
GTTTTTTAGGGGTAAGGTCAGTGAGGGATTGCGCGTTGTTGGCGGCATCCTTGTCCCATTCGGCGCGCAGCACGCTATCGATGTTGTCGTGGTCGATGGTTTGTTCCTTGTCGCGGCGGATGGTTTCGATGAGTTCCACCAGTTCGCCATTCAGGACACGGGCGGCCTCCGACACTAACTGCTGTTGCGCCTGCTGGCGCTTGTCGTCGCCGGGGTCGTTGCCGATGGCAAGGCCGGCCAGCTCCAGCGCGCGGGCTTCGATGTTGTCGGCATCGATGGCGGCGAACAGTTTGCCGACAAGCTGGGTGAGTTCCATGCCGCCAGTGGCTTCACGGATGCGCCGCTGGTCATCAACATCCAGTTGTTTGTTGAGCCGCGCCAGCCGTCCGGCGAGTGAGCTCACGGTGTCTTCATCCGTCGCGCCCATCATCACCTGCATCGCCAAATCCTTGAGCGGCACGGTGGGCTTGGTGATGAGCGGCTGGCTGGCGGTTTTTAATGACCGAGTCACGCCGATGGCATCGACGATGACATAGTGGGTCTTGGCGCTGACGGCGGAGGGCGTGACTTTTTTCAGGTCGTCCATGTCCAATGTGCGCGTGCCACGGCCTTTCATCTGCTCGAAGTAGTTGCGGCTTTTCACGTCGCGCATGAACAGCAGGCACTCCAGCGGCTTCACGTCGGTGCCGGTGGCGATCATGTCCACGGTGACGGCAATGCGCGGGTAGTAGGCGTTGCGAAAATTCGCCAGCACCGATTTGGGGTCTTCCTCGATCTTGTAGGTGAGTTTTTTGCAGAAGGCGTTGCCCTCGTCAAATTCTTCGCGCACGGCCTGGATGATGTCGTCGGCGTGGCTGTCAGTCTTGGCGAAGATCAGAGTTTTCGGGACTTCGGTGCGTCCGGGGAAAATCTCCGGTAGCTTATCGCGGAAGGTGCGGATGACGGTGCGGATCTGGTCCGGGTTGACGATGTTGCGGTCCAGCTGGGTGGCGGAATAGGCTTCGTCTTCGTCCTGCTGTTCCCAGCGTTTTTTGCGGGTGAGTTTTTCGCGCCGCTCGACTTGCTGCTGCGCGCTGATCTGCGCGCCTTGCCGGGTGATTTAGGTTTCGATCACATAGATTTCATTGCCGACGTTGACGCCATCGGCCACGGCTTTTTCGTGGCTGTAGTCGCTGACCACGTTCTTCTTGAAAAAGCCGTAGGTGCGGTTGTCCGGCGTGGCGGTGAGGCCGATCAGGCTGGCATCGAAATAGTCGATCACCTGTTGCCACAGGTTGTAGATGGAACGGTGGCATTCGTCGATAAAGATGAAGTCGAAAAACTCCGGCGGGACTTTTTCGTTGTACACCACCGGCATCGGTTCCTTGGGCAGCGCCAGTTCAGCCGGGTTGATCTCTTCAGTGGCCTCGTCCAAATCCTTGTCTTTCAGGATGGAGTACAGCCGCTGGATGGTGCTGATGCACACCTGGCTGTCCTTGGCGACAAACGAGGATTTGAGCCGCTGCACGTTATACAGCTCGGTGAACTTGCGGTTATCGTCGAGCGGCACGTAGGACATCATTTCCTGCTCGGCTTGTTCGCCGAGGTTTTTGGTATCCACCAGAAACAGGATGCGCTTGCCTTCAGCAAATTTGAGCAGACGATAAATCGAGGTAATGGCAGTGTAGGTTTTACCCGCGCCGGTCGCCATCTGGATCAGCGCGCGCGGGCGATCCGCCTTGAACGATGCTTCCAGATTGGTGATGGCGGTTTCCTGGCAATCGCGCAGGTGCAATTCCCTGGCGGGCAGATGGTTCGGGTTGAGCGGCGGCATGTGCTGCAAGCGTTCGCGCAGGCTGTTGCCTTGCGCAATCCATTCCTTGAGCGTTTCGGGACGGTGGAAATTGAACACTTCGCGCGAACGTGGTTTGGGGTCGCGCGCATCAGTGAAGCGGGTAATGATGCCGGTGCTTTCGTAGAGGAAGGGTAAAGGCTGCTGGTTGTTGACCCACTTCAGGCGGGCAGCGGCATAGCCTTCGGTCTGCGATTCCACTTCGGTGATTTTGTGGCCTTGTTCCTCGCGCTTGGCCTCGATCACGCCCACGGCTTTTTTATCCACGAACAGCACGTAGTCCGCCGGGCCGACATCGGTTTGATATTCACGCACCGCCTGACCCAGGCCGGCATTGAGGTCGATCTTTTTATTGTCCTGAACAGTCCAGCCCGCCTGCCGTAACAGCGCATCGATGTTGTCGCGGGCTTTTTGTTCAGGATTCTGGTTTGACGTCATGATGCCTAGTCAGTTTTTTGCAAAGGCGAGCATGGCTTGATTACCCGCCATTCTCCGAAGCATGCTTCGCAACCCGCGTCAGGTTGGTCATTTCATTCGGCGCGGCCGGCACGTCGTGTACTTCAAACTGCATGGTGGCAAGATCGCCCATGATGTAGGTAGGCGGCGCGCCTACCCCGCCTACGGTGCCGGGGTTTAAAACCAGGGTGCGCGTGCCCTTGACGTTGTCCACGTGCATGATTTCCACGCGGTGGTCGTGGCCGCAGCACACCATGTCGTAGTCGCCGGTGCAGGCCATGGCGTGGGCGTAGTGAGGATAGTGAACGATGAAGATGTTGCGCCCGCCCAGCTCGATGGCGGCGTCCTGGCCGTAATAGCGAATGACGCTGCCCGCTTCCGCCCCCAGGCGCGACAGGTTGAACATGTCGCCGGTATTGTTGCCGTGGATGACATGCACCGGCAGACCGAATTTTTGCAGCGCGCGCAGGGTGGTGGGCGCGACCACGTCGCCGCAATGCAGCACCGCCTCGGCACCGTGGGATAGCGCGTCTTCCACCGCCAGCGCCATCAGGCGGCGGTTGTCATGACTGTCGGAAATGATGCAGATTTTCATGCTTGCACGCCCCAAAAAAGAGCCGCTGATTGGCGGCTCTGGCGGATTAAAATGCGGGCTTGTCCTTAGCGGCGTTATAGCGTTCCACACCGGCCATGATTTCGGCCTTGGCTGCATCGGCTTCAACCCAGCCTTCCACTTTCACCCACTTGCCGACTTCCAGGTCTTTGTAGTGTTCAAAGAAATGGGAAATCTGGGCCAGCGTCAAAGCGGGCAGATCCTGTGGTTTTTGAACGTTTTTATACATATTGCACAGCTTGTCCACCGGCACTGCCAGCAGCTTGGCGTCCACGCCCGCCTCGTCGGTCATCTGCAGCATGCCGATGGTGCGGCAGCGCACCACCACACCGGTGATCAGCGCCACCGGCGTGATGACAAGCACATCAACCGGGTCGCCGTCTTCCGACAGCGTGTGCGGAATATAGCCGTAATTGCAGGGATAATGCATGGCAGTCGACATGAAACGGTCGACGAACATCGCGCCGCTTTCCTTGTCCACTTCGTACTTGATGGGGTCGCCGCGCATCGGGATTTCGATGATGACGTTAAAATCGTTGGGGACGTCCTTGCCAACGGGAACCAGATTCAGACTCATGCGTTAAACCTTTACTTTCATTGCGAAACAAAAGTCCCGATTATAACCCAGCAGGACCCAGCGCCATGCTTCGCTCGCTCTACGTTGACTTCAATTCCTATTTCGCCTCGGTCGAGCAGCAGGCCGAGCGGCGGCTGCGCGGCCAGCCGGTGTGCGTGGCGCCGGTGCTGGCGGAAACCACCTGCTGCATCGCCGCCAGCTACGAGGCCAAGGCGTTCGGCGTCAAGACCGGCACGCCGATCCATGAAGCGCGCAAGCTGTGCAAAGGCATTCAGGTAGTGATGGCACGCCCGGCGCTGTACGTTGAATACCATCACAAGCTGGTGTTCGCAGTGGAATCGTGCACCCCGGTCGAGGCGGTGTACTCCATCGACGAGATGCACTGTGAACTGACCGGCAGCCAGCGCGTGCGCGCCAATGCCGAAACCTTGGCGGGCAAGATCAAACGCGCGATTCATGACACCGTCGGCAGCGAACTGCGCTGCTCGATTGGCATTGCGCCCAATCTGTTTCTGGCCAAAACCGCATCCAACATGCGCAAGCCGGACGGGCTGACCGTCATCGAACCTGCCGATTTGCCAGAATGCCTGTATCCGCTTGCCTTGCGCAACATTAATGGCATTGGGCGGCAGATGGAGAAGCGCCTGAATAATGCGGGCATCCATAGCGTGCAGGACCTGTGGGCAGCGGACAAAGGCAAGCTGGCGCGTGCCTGGGGCAGCATCGAGGGCGAACGCATGTACGCCAAACTGCGCGGCGAATGGCTGTTGCGTGCGCCCAGTGCGCGCGCCAGTGTCGGCCATTCGCACGTGCTGGCACCCGAACTGCGCAACGATCCGGCGGCGTATTCAGTGCTGCACCGGCTGCTGCAGAAAGCCGCGGTGCGGCTGCGCAGCTATGGCTTGCTGGCCGGTGCCATGCAGCTCAAGGTGAAGTATTTGCGCTATCCGTCGTGGCACGCTCAGCTGCGGTTTGACCCGACTGCCGATACGCTCAGCCTGACCGATGTGCTGGATTTGATGTGGCGCGACAAACCCGCCGTACGTGATGACCCGCTGGCGGTGGGCGTGACACTGACACGCTTGAGCGAGGCCGCACACCACACGCCATCGCTGTTCGACACCCAAAACACACGCAGCGCGCTCAACACCACGGTGGACAAACTCAACGCACGCTTTGGCAAAAATGCAGTGTATTACGGCGCGGCGCACAATGCGCTGCAGGCCGCGCCGTTGCGCATCGCGTTTGGCCATATTCCTGATCTGGATACCGAGAGCGATGAATGATTGCGTTGACCCGTCCAGTCAGGCTAACCTTGCCAAAACCATGACCTATAAAAAAACCATGAATCCACACATCCTCCTGCTCGCCGCTGCCTGTCTTGTGTTCAGCCAGACGGCTAGTGCTTTCGAAGTGGGCGAATTCAAGAGCGGCATGAACCGGGAGCAGATTAAAACCGCGCTCAAGTCCTGGAATTTCGAGAAATCCATCGAAACGCCCGATACCCTGATGACCTACGACGCAACCGACAACGCCGCTGCGCGCCGCTACCTGTTTATTTTCTGCAACGACCGACTGGTGGGATTCGATCAGGATGTGCCCGGCTCATTTCGCAACCTGACCACCATCATTGGCAACTACAACACCGACTACGGCAACCCGATCAAGATACTGGCTCTCAACAACGTCATCGGCGCAGGCGAGAAAAGCACCCTGAGTATTTTCTGGCGCAAATTCAGCGACATCATCGGCGTGCGCTATCAACAAATGCCCTACAACGAGCAACTCACCATCACCAACCAGATCAGCAACAACTGCTGGCAGGCACCAAGATAAACTGGATGGCGGTCTGCATGCCGCCATGAAACCTGTTCAGCTACCGGAATTGCACCATGCTTCGACCTATCCCGATACGCTTGACGCTACTCGCAGTGCTGGCCTTGACCGGTTGCAGTGTGGGACTGACCTACCATCCGCCCGCACCGATCACCGCCGCCCGCTGGTATGCCCCGCTGCCCCATGCGGGCAGCAGTGCTGAACTCGGGCTATGGTGGCAGCAGTTCGATGACCCCGCCCTCAGCGCGCTGATTACCGATGCCGAGCGCGACAGCCCGACACTGGCGCAGGCACTGGCGCGCATCGCGCAGGCGCGCGCCAGTCTGACTACGAGCGAAGCGGCGAGCTACCCGAGTGTCAGCGCCAGTGCGCAGACCACTCGCAGCAAGAGCGTATCCAGCTTTTTTTCCGGCATGCAAACAGCCAGCAGCCTTGCTGTAGATGCCGTTTGGGAGCTGGACTTGTTCGGCGCCAACCGGCGTGGACGCGAAGCCGCTGTCGCCCGGGTGCAGGCGCGTGCGGCGGACTGGCACGATGCGCGCGTGTCGCTGGCCGCCGAAGTGGCTGACAATTACATGAACCTGCGCGCCTGTGAAGCGCTGGTCGCGGTCTACCGGCAAGACCTGGCATCGCGCGAGGACAGCGCCCGCCTCACCCAGCTCAAAACCGATAACGGCTTTAGCAGCCGCGCCGATGCTGCGCTGACCAACGCCTCGGCAGCCGAGGCCGCAACGCGTTTGACCGCCCAACAAGCCGAATGTGATCTCAGTATCAAAGCGCTGGTCGCCCTCACCGGACAGGCGGAACCCGCATTGCGCAGCCAGTTGGCAAGCCGCACCGGCCAGTTGCCGCGCTTGCCTGGATCAGGCGTGACCAGCGTGCCCGCGCAACTGCTCAACCAGCGCCCCGATCTGGCCGTAGCCGAGCGCGATCTGGCTGCAGCCAGTGCCGACATCGGCGTCGCCGAGGCCAAACGCTATCCGAGCATCAGCCTGTCCGGCTCGGTTGGCTTGTCGGCGGTCAGTTTTGGCGGCATGTCCACCAAGGGCAACACCTGGTCATTTGGCCCGACATTGAATCTGCCGCTATTCGACGGCGGCAAGAGCCGCGCCAACGTTGCAGATGCCCAGGCGCGTTACGATGAAGCCTTGGCCAATTATCAACAGCGTGCCCGTACTGCCGTCAAGGAAGTGGAGCAGGCACTGGTAAAACTCGACAGCGCCAGCACGCGTGAAGGCAGTGCGCGTGCAGCGGCACAAGGCTATCAGGTGTTTTTCAACGCCAGCGAAGCGCGCCTGAAAACCGGCAGCAGCAGTCTGCTGGATGCGGAAGAAGCGCGCCGTAACCTGCTCAATTCACAAGCCAGCCTGGTCAATATCCAGCGTGAACGGCTTGCCGCCTGGATCAGCCTGTACAAGGCCATGGGCGGCGGCTGGACACAAACGGCGAGCGAATCTGCGCCCATTGCAAACAGGCACCCGTGACATGCGCAAATTATCCAGAAAATCCCTGATCATCCTCGTGCTGGTGCTGGCCGTAGCTGGCGCGGCTGTGTGGTTTAGCCGATCCGGCGACAAACAGATCACGCCCGCCAGTACACCCAAAGCTGCGCTGGCGGTGAATCTCATCCATCCGCAATACCATGACTGGCCGATCAGACTGGTCGCCAACGGCAATATTGCCGCCTGGCAGGAAGCAGTCATTGGCAGTGAAACTGGCGGCATCCGCCTGACCAGCGTCGACGTCAATGTGGGTGATCGAATCAAACGCGGCCAGGTGCTGGCGCAATTTGCCATAGATACGCTGCAGGCGGATATTGACCAGCAGCAAGCCAACATCGCCGAAGCCGAGG
Organism: Betaproteobacteria bacterium; assembly: GCA_003455595.1. Lineage (GTDB taxonomy): Bacteria > Pseudomonadota > Gammaproteobacteria > Burkholderiales > Sulfuriferulaceae > Sulfuriferula. The sequence continues at coordinate 17,511 of DMQT01000012.1, read as the reverse complement.
CCAACCTGACGGATGCGCTGGCCAATGCCGCACGCGCGCGTGCGCTACAGGGCAGCGGCGCCCTCAGTACCCAGCAGATCGACCAGTATCAAACGACCGCTCGCACCGCACAGGCACGGCGGGATGCGGCCCGCGCCCAACTCAGGACTCAGCAATTGCGCTTCAAACAGGCGCGCATCGTAGCGCCGGATGA
>DMQT01000012.1:16400-17194 GCA_003455595.1 Betaproteobacteria bacterium | reverse complement strand
CAGAACCGTCTGGAGTGGCGCGCGCAGGTCACTGCCACCGAACTGGCGCGGGTCAGGCCTGGCCAGCGGGTGAATGTGGTCACTGCCAGCGGTGCGCGGGTAGCGGGCAAGGTGCGCATGCTGGCGCCGACAGTGGATACCACGACGCGCACCACATTGGTTTATGTGGATTTGCCCACCGACAGCGCAGCGCGTGCAGGCATGTTCGCTACCGGCACTTTCGAACTGGGCAAGGTGCAGGCGCTCACCCTGCCGCAGTCTGCCGTGGTGATGCGCGACGGGTTCGACTATGTATACCGGGTCAGTGCCGATAACCATGCGCTGCAAACCAAGGTTGGTGTGGGGCGGCGCATCGGGGATCGGGTCGAAATCACCGAGGGGCTGCAGCCTGATGCGCGCGTGGTAAGTGCAGGTGGCGGTTTCCTCACCGATGGCGATTTGCTGCGTGTGGTGCCCATGGCGGGTAACGCGCAATGAACGTATCGGCCTGGTCGATCCGCAACCCGATCCCGGCCATCCTGCTGTTTGCGTTGCTGACGGTGGTCGGCATCATGAGCTTTCGCAGCATGGGTATCCAGGAGTTTCCCGACATCGAACTGCCGGTAGTGACGGTCAGCGCCAGCCTGGAAGGCGCCGCGCCGGCACAGCTGGAAACCGACATCGCGCGCAAGCTGGAAAACAGCGTGGCCACGCTGGGCGGCGTCAAGCACATCTACACTACCGTCACCGAAGGCGCGGTGACGATGAATGTGGAATTCAACCTGGAGAAAGACACCACCGAAGCGGTCAATGAC
>DMQT01000012.1:13719-16362 GCA_003455595.1 Betaproteobacteria bacterium | reverse complement strand
GCGATCCTGACTTACACCGTCGCCTCCAGCCAGCTGGATGAAGAGGCCCTGTCGTGGTTTGTGGACAATACCGTGGCCAAAACGCTGCTCGCGGTGCCCGGTGTCGGCAAGGTATCGCGCGTCGGCGGCGTGGATCGCGAAGTGCGCGTCACGCTCGACCCGGAACAACTTGCCGCACTCAACGTATCGGCCGCCGACATCTCGCGTCAGTTAAAGCGCGTGCAGCAGGAAGCCCCGGGCGGACGCGGCGACGTGAGCGGCGCCCAGCAATCGGTGCGCACCATTGCCACGGTACAGAGCGCAGCCCAGCTTGCTGCGCTGGATATTCCACTCGGCGACGGACGCAATGTGCGCCTGGATCAGGTAGCGCAGGTGGCCGATACGGTGAATGAACGCACCGCGCTGGCACTACTCGACGGCAAGCCGGTGGTGGGGTTTGAAATCACGCGCAGCAAGGGTGCCAGTGAAGTCACCGTGGCCAAAGGTGCGCGCGCTGCCATCGCACAACTCGCCCGACAGGAACCTCAGCTGAAATTTGTCGAGGCATTCGACACAGTAGCACCAGTGCAGGACTCCTACGAGGGTTCCATGGACCTGCTTTACGAGGGCGCGCTGCTGGCAATCATCGTGGTGTTCTGGTTCCTCAAAAGCTGGCGCGCTACGCTGGTCGCGGCCACCGCCCTGCCCCTGTCCATCATTCCCACCTTCATCGCCATGCAGTACCTGGGCTTCACCCTGAATACCGTGACCTTGCTGGCGCTGGCGCTGGTCGTGGGCATCCTGGTGGACGACGCAATTGTGGAAATCGAAAATATCGTGCGTCACCTGCGCATGGGCAAGTCGCCGTTCCAGGCCGCGCTCGAGGCCGCAGACGAAATCGGCCTGGCGGTGATTGCCACCACCTTTACGCTGGTGGCGGTATTTCTGCCTACCGCCTTCATGAGCGGCATCCCCGGTAAATTTTTCAAGCAATTCGGCCTGACTGCAGCCATCGCCGTACTCGCGTCGCTGCTGGTGGCGCGCCTGCTCACCCCAATGATGGCGGCTTATCTGCTCAAGCCCATGCCGCAAAAAAACCGGCCCAGCTGGCTGATGACACACTATCTGCGCTGGATGCAGGCGTGCCTGCGCCACCGTTACCTCACCGCACTGGCGGCGGCGCTGTTTTTTGTCGGCTCGATCGCCCTCATCCCATTGCTGCCAACCGGGTTCGTGCCGCCTGCCGATCGCAGCCAGACGTTTGTGAACATCGAGTTGCCACCCGGCAGCACGCTGGACGATACCCGCGCGATTGCCGAACAGGCGCGACATATCGTCAATCAGGTCAAAGACGTCACCCGGGTGTATACCAGCATCGGCGGCGGTTCCGGCGGTGGCGACCTGTTCTCGCAAGGGGTCTCCAGCAGTGCCCGCAAGGCCACGCTATCGCTGCGCCTCACCCACCGCACCGAGCGCGCGCGCTCGCAACAGACCATCGAGACCGAGCTTCGCAACAAGCTGCAAACCCTGCCCGGCGCGCGCGTTACTGTGGGCGGCGGCGACAGCGGCGAGAAAATGCAACTGGTGCTATCCGGTGAAGATCCGGCCGCACTTGCCACTGCCTCGCACAATGTCGAGCGCGAATTGCGCGGCCTACGCGGCCTCGGCAACATCACCTCCAGCGCCAGCCTGCTACGCCCGGAGATCATCGTCAAACCCGATTTTGCCCGCGCCGCCGACCTGGGGGTGACCACTGCCAACATCGGTGACACCCTGCGTATCGCCACCAGTGGCGATTACAGCACCGGGCTGGCCAAGCTCAACCTGGCGGAGCGCCAAATCCCCATCCGTGTGCGTCTGCCGGATAGCACCCGCGCCGATCTCGACGCGCTGGCGCGTCTGTCGGTGCCCGGTAAAAATGGCAACGTCATGCTGGGCAGCGTGGCTACCCTGACGCTGGACAGCGGCCCGGCGCAGATAGACCGCTTCGATCGCAACCGCAATATCACCATCAACGTTGAGTTGAATGGCCGTCAACTGGGCGATGTGCTCAAGGAAGTCAAGCAGTTGCCCAGCCTGAAAAATCTGCCAGCAGGTGTGCAGCGCGCAGAAGTGGGCGACGCCAAGGAAATGCAGGAGCTATTCGGCAACTTCGGTATGGCCATGCTGATCGGCGTAATGTGCGTGTACCTGATTCTGGTGCTGCTGTTCCGCGATTTCAGTCAGCCGGTGACCATTCTGGCGGCGATTCCGCTCGCTTTCGGCGGTGCCTTTGCCGCGCTGTATCTCACGCACAGCAGTTTCTCCATGCCGTCGCTGATCGGCCTGCTGATGCTCATGGGCATCGTCACCAAAAACTCCATCCTGCTGGTCGAATACACCATCGTGGCACGACGTGACCACGGCATGAACCGCTTCGATGCGCTGGTGGATGCCTGCCAGAAACGCGCACAGCCGATCCTGATGACGAGTATCGCCATGGCTGCCGGCATGCTGCCCATCGCCCTCGGCATCGGCGCCGATCCCAGCTTCCGCGCGCCGATGGCGATTGCCGTGATCGGCGGCATCATCACCTCCACCCTGTTGAGCCTGCTCATCATCCCGGTGGTATTCACCTTTGTGGATGACATATTTGGCACAGTCAAAAGTTGGGTGGCGCCACAA
>DMQT01000012.1:13193-13488 GCA_003455595.1 Betaproteobacteria bacterium | reverse complement strand
CTCCATACTCAACGATACTGCACCTGACTTAACTTCCTGGACGCATCGTGAACCTCGCCAGCCTTGTCAGACTGATCACCCTCGCCGCCATCTGGGGCGGCTCATTCCTGTTCATACGTATCGGCGCGCCGGTACTGGGACCGGTGATTTTGATCGAGTACCGCGTCGGTCTCGCCGCACTATTTCTGGCCATCGTAGCGATAATTCTGCACAAGCCGCTCAACGCCAGACAGCACTGGCGGCACTACCTGATGCTGGGCATATTCAACGGCGCGTTGCCTTTCCTGCTGTTCGG
>DMQT01000012.1:0-13105 GCA_003455595.1 Betaproteobacteria bacterium | reverse complement strand
CCCATATGGGGCGCGGTGATCGGCGCAGTGTGGTCGCGCCATGCGCTGAATGGGCGCAGCGTGCTGGGACTGGGTATCATCGGCGTTGGCCTGGTGGTTGGTGTTGACCATTTAAGCGCACAACGGGGTGCCGGAATCGCCGTCGCAGCAGCGCTGCTGGCCGCATTCTCCTATGGCATCGCCACGACCTATGCGAAGACCGCAAAGTCGGTGGACAGCTTTTCCAACGCGCATGGCAGCATGTGGGCGGCAACGCTGGTCATCGCGCCCGCCGTTCCCTTTGCACCGGTTTCGGCATCGTCGGGCGCGGGCGCCGTGCTGGCGGTCGTTGTCCTGGGTATCGTCTGTAGCGGCATTGCGTTTCTGCTCTATTTCCGGCTGATCCGGGACATCGGGGCGACCTCCGCGCTCACGGTCACCTTCCTGATTCCGGTTTTCGGCATGCTGTGGGGCAGCCTGTTTCTGGGTGAAATCATTAGCTGGGGCATGATCGCCGGTTCGTGCATCGTCATCGTCGGCACGGCCTTGGTCACCGGCTTCAATCCGGCGGCGCTGTTGCCGCGCAGGGCGCCCGGCAATGCGTAACCCCGTTGCAGACCAGGCAAGGCAATATGAAATGGTTGCGCGCGCCATTGCCTTTATCCGCAGCCATGCCCGGCGCCAACCCACGCTCAATGAAATTTCCGACAGCCTCGGGCTGAGCGAATTTCACCTGCAAAGAATTTTCTCGGAATGGGCTGGCGTCTCGCCCAAACGGTTTTTGCAGTATGTGACCAAGCAATACGCCAAACAGGCTTTGCGCGAATCATCTGATGTGCTATCCGTCACACTGGACGCGGGCTTGTCGAGTCCGGGGCGTCTGCATGACCTGATGGTGACGTGCGAGGCCATGTCGCCCGGTGAAATCAAGCGCGGCGGTGCTGGATTGGCGATCCGTTATGGCACCGCGCCCACGCCATTTGGCGACGCTCTGATTGCATGGACAGGACGGGGCATCTGCCATATCGGGTTTCTGCAACACACCGACACAACCGACGCGCTGGCTGCACTCAAGCAAGACTGGCCCGCTGCGGCATTTGTGCCGGATCAGGCGAAAGCACAGCAATTTGGCGCGACAATGTTTGACGCTGCAACGCAAACACGGCCTTTGCATTTGATGCTGCGCGGCACCAATTTCCAGCTCAAGGTATGGGAAGCGCTGCTCAACGTCGCCTCGGGTACCACTGTGTCTTATAGCCAGCTGGCGCGAATGGCAAACGTACCCGGTGCACAGCGCGCAGTCGGCAGCGCCATCGCAAAAAACCGCATTGCCCTGCTCATCCCATGTCATCGGGTGATACGCGAAAGCGGCGAAATTGGTAACTACTACTGGGGTGCGGACAGGAAAGCCGCGCTACTGGCGTGGGAGGCAGCGCAAAAGCATGGCCAGGATAGCCAAGCTTTTTAAATCCCCAACATCAGCCGCGTCGGGTCTTCCAGTGCAGTTTTCATTTCGACCAGAAAGCGTACTGCGTCGCGCCCGTCAATCAGGCGATGGTCATACGACAGCGCCACATACATCATCGGACGGATGACGACCTGGCCGTTTTCGGCAATCGGGCGTTGCTGGATGGTATGCATGCCAAGTATGGCGGACTGCGGTGGATTGAGTATCGGGGTGGAGAGCAACGAGCCGAACACGCCGCCGTTGCTGATCGAAAACGTGCCGCCGCTGAGTTCTTCCAGCGTCAGTTCCAGTGCTTCGGCGCGCTGGGCGAAATCAGCAATGGCGCGTTCGATCTCGGCGAAGTTCTTGCAATCAGCATCGCGCAAAATCGGTACCACCAGGCCGCGGCTGGTGGAGACGGCAATGCCGATATCGTAGTAGTCCTGATGCACAATGTCGCTGTCGTCGATACGTGCGTTGACGATGGGAAACTGCTGCAAAGCCAGCACGGCGGCCTTTACAAAGAACGACATAAAACCCAGCTTGATGCCGTGTTCGCGCTGAAAATCAGCCTGATAGCGCGCCCGCAAATCCATCACTGGCTGCATGTTCACTTCGTTAAACGTGGTGAGAATCGCGGCCGTATGCTGTGCTGCCACCAGGCGCTCGGCGATGCGCGCTCGCAGGCGCGTCATCGGGGTGCGGCGCTCGCTGCGTCCCTGGCGCAGGTCAACGGCGGGCGGTGCGACAAGCCTGGGCACGGTGTCAGGTTGAGGTGTAACCGTTACCGGCACGGGTACCACCGCCTGTACCGTCCGGGCAACCGGCGGCGCAGCAACCGGTTTGGCTGCAGGCGCTACGGCAACCTCAGCCGTGCCGTCATCAATACGCGCGATGACTTCACCTGCATGCACCACGGCGCCGTTGTCACGCAGGGTTTCCACCAGCACGCCGCTGGCGGGTGCCGAGATTTCCAGAATGACTTTGTCGGTTTCCAGATCGATCAGGGTTTCATCGCGCGCCACTGTATCGCCGGGCTGTTTGTGCCACTCCAGCAGCGTGCCCTCGGTGATGGAATCGGACAACTCGGGGGTTTTGACATCAATCAGCATGTTTCAGAGCCTCGTCTATGAGCGCCTGGCGTTGCGCTTCGAATACTTCGGGGTAGCCCACGGCGGGCGATGCGGCAAAGGAACGACCGGCGTAATTCAAGTTTAGCTCGGCGGGCATGCAATCGCGCAAGTGGTGGCCGATGGCATACCAGGCACCCTGATTCTGCGGTTCCTCCTGCGCCCACACCAGTTCAGCCGCATTGGGATAACGCACCAGTTCGGCGCTGAATTCTTCCCGTGGAAAAGGATAAAGCTGTTCAACGCGAATCAGGGCGATGTCCTCGATGCCGCGTTCCTGGCGCGCGTTGAGCAGGTCAAAATAGACTTTACCGCTGCATGCCACCACACGCCGCACGCGTATGTCATCCAACGCCGCAGTTTCGCCGATGACCACGTTGAAACCGCCATCGGTAAACCCGGCCAATGTCGAACTCGCCTGTTTGGCGCGCAGCAGGCTTTTCGGTGTCATCACCACCAGCGGCTTGCGGTACGGCCGCAGCATCTGACGCCGAATCAGGTGGAACATCTGCGCCGCCGTGGTGGGCTGGCACACCTGGATATTGTCGTTGGCACACAGTTGCATGAAGCGCTCCAGCCGCGCGGACGAGTGCTCCGGTCCCTGCCCCTCCTGCCCATGCGGCAGGTACAGCGTGAGGCCGCACAATCGGCCCCACTTGGCTTCGCCGCTGGCAATGAACTGATCAATTACCACCTGCGCGCCGTTGGCAAAGTCGCCGAATTGCGCTTCCCAGATCACCAGTTCGTCAGGCTCGGCGGTCGCATAACCGTATTCGAACGCCAACACGGCCGTCTCGGACAGTAGCGAATCGATCACGATAAAGTGCGGCTGATTCGGGTAAATGTGTTGCAGCGGCACGTACTCACCTGCATCCCAGCGCTCGCGTTGCTGGTCGTGCAGCACCGCGTGACGGTGGGCAAACGTGCCGCGCCCGCTGTCCTGCCCGGACAGGCGGATCGGATACCCGTCACGCAACAGACTGGCATAGGCCAGTGTTTCCGCCATGCCCCAATCCAGCGGTAAATTACCCGCCGCCATCTCGCGCCGGTCGGCAAGAATTTTGGCCACACGCGGATGCAGACTGAAGCCGTCGGGTACGTGAGTAATTTTTTCCGCCAGCGTGCGCAATTGGGTCAAAGCCAGACTGGTATCCGCTGTCTGCCGCCAGTTCACGCCCCGATAAGCTTTCCAGTTAGCGGCATTGGCGCGTTTGTACAGCGATACGGCGGGTGCCACGATGCGCTCTTCGGTTTCCAGCCGTGCCCGATAGTCGATCACCAGCGCCAACGCGTCGCTTTCGCTCAGTACGCCCTGTGTCGCCAGTTGTTGGACGTACAAAGTCCGCGTACCAGGATGCTCGGCAATCTTGTGGTACATCAACGGCTGTGTGACAGCGGGTTCATCCTGCTCGTTATGGCCGTGGCGGCGGAAGCACACCAGGTCGATGATGAAGTTTTTACGGAATTCGCGCCGGTAATCGAGCGCAATCTGGATGGCTAACAGCGCCGCTTCCGGGTCGTCGGCGTTGACGTGCAGCACCGGCGCTTCGATCATTTTGGCGACGTCTGTGCAATACAGCGAAGAACGTGTATCGCGTGGGTCCGAGGTGGTGAAGCCGATCTGGTTGTTGATGACGATATGAATCGCACCGCCATTGCTGAAGCCGCGCGTCTGCGACATGTTGAGGCTTTCCATTACCACGCCCTGACCGGAAAACGCCGCGTCGCCGTGCAGAATTACCGGCACCACTTCGGTACCATCGTGGTCGCCGCGCCGTTGCTGGCGCGCACGCACTGAGCCGCGCACCACCGGATGCACGATTTCCAGATGCGACGGGTTGAACGCCAGCGCCAGATGCACCGTGCCATGCGGCGTCGCCACATCGGTTGAAAACCCCTGGTGGTATTTCACATCGCCCGCGAGCGCACCATCGTCGTTATTGGTATCCGGCTTGAATATCTGCACCAGCGGCTTGCCCAGCACGTTGACCAGCACGTTGATACGTCCCCGGTGCGCCATGCCCAGCACGATTTCCTGCGCGCCATTGGCGGCGGCACCTTCGATCAGACCTTGCAACATCGGGATCAGCGTTTCCGAGCCTTCCAGCGAGAAGCGCTTTTGCCCGACATAGCGCGTGTGCAAGAATTTTTCCAGCGTTTCGGCAGCGGTCAGCTGTTGCAAAATCTGCATTTTCTGGACGGCATTAAACTGCGGCGTAGCAAGACACCCTTCGAGCCGGTTCTGCAGCCAGCGCTTGCGCACATTGTCCGAGATGTACATGTACTCCGCACCCAGACTGCCGCAATAAGTGCGTCGCAAAATGGCGAGAATGTCCGTCAGCGTGGCACGCGGCGGCGCCACCAGCGAGCCGGTATCGAATTCGCGTGCGGCGTCGTCTGCCGTCAACCCGTAATGCGCCGGGTCGAGCTCTGGCACATCGAGGCGGGGAAAGCGCTTGAGCGGATCGAGACTGGCGTGGCGCACGCCGAGAAAGCGATACGCGTTGATAAGTTGTAGCACCCCCACCTGACGGGCGTCGCAAGGCGCTACAGCGGGCGGTGCGACTGCGACTGCGACTGCGGGCAGCGTTTCAAACCAGGTGCGCCAGCTGGCGGTAACACTGGCCGGATCGTTTTGATAGCGCTCGAACATGGCCTCCAGCAGCGGCGCGTTTGCAGAGAAAAAAGCCGAGTCGACCTGCCATTCATTCACAAGATTTTCTCCGCAGCGCTGGTTCTAACGCTGCTCCACCGGTACAAAGTCGCGCCGCACGTCGCCCAAATAGAGCTGACGCGGACGGCCAATCTTGTTCTCCGGGTCGCTGATCATTTCATTCCACTGCGCCACCCAGCCTGCGGTGCGAGCCAGCGCAAACATGGCGGTGAACATATTGGTCGGAATGCCCAGCGCGCGCAGCACGATACCCGAGTAGAAATCGACGTTGGGATAGAGTTTTTTAGCCACAAAATACTCGTCCTCAAGCGCAATCTGTTCGAGCTTGAGCGCGACCTTGAACAATGGGTCTTTGTTCAGACCGAGTTCGTTCAGCACTTCGTGGCAGGTTTCGCGCATCACGGCGGCACGCGGGTCCATGTTTTTGTAGACACGGTGGCCAAAGCCCATCAGGCGGAACGAATCGCCCTTGTCCTTGGCGCGCTCAATGAACTGGCCGATGCGCGACACGTCGCCAATTTCTTCCAGCATCGCCAGCGCGGCCTCATTGGCACCGCCGTGCGCCGGGCCCCACAGCGAGGCGATGCCGGCCGAGATGCAGGCGAACGGATTGGCACCCGACGAGCCTGCCAGTCGCACCGTGGAGGTGGACGCATTCTGCTCGTGGTCGGCGTGCAGGATCATGATGCGTTCAAACGCACGCGTCAGCACCGGGTTAGGGGTATACGGCTCGCACGGTGTGGCGAACATCATGTACATGAAGTTTTCCACATAACTCAGACGATTCTGCGGGTACATGAAGGGCTGACCGGTGTTGTATTTGTAGCTCCACGCCGCGATGGTCGGCACTTTGGCAAGGATGCGGAAGGCCGACACCTCACGGTGGTGCGGGTCGCGGATGTCGAGCGAATCGTGATAAAACGCCGACAGCGCGCCCACCACGCCGACCATCACCGCCATCGGGTGCGCATCCCGGCGGAAACCGCGAAACACGGTATTGATCTGGTCATGCAGCATGGTGTGCTGACGCATGGTGGTGTCGTAATCGTGCTTCTGCTGGGCGTTGGGCAGCTCGCCGTATTGCAGCAAATACGCGACTTCGATGAAATCCGAATGCTTGGCCAATTGCTCAATCGGATAGCCCCGGTAATACAGCAGCCCCTTGTCGCCATCGATGTAGGTGATGCTGGAACTACAACTGGCGGTGGCCTGAAACCCTGGGTCGTAGGTGAAATAGCCCGATTTAACCAAACTGCGGATATCAATCACGCTGGGGCCGAGGTTTCCCGACAGCACCGGCAGCTCAATCTGCTTGGCACTATTATCGAATGTGAGGGTAACTTTAGTCGGCGCTTTCATTGTTCGTTCTTCCTTAGCCATTCCATGATCTGTGCCTGCTCGATCGTGTGTGCAGGCTGCCTAGCCTGAATCATATCCCACAATGCACTGTCTTCGAGCTCCAATAATGCTGCAAACGCAGTCTGCAGGCCGATTGGCAAGCTGACGTAACGGGTATCAAGAAAATTCAGCAACAGGATATCCAGCTCCAGCATGCCGCGTCGGGCACGCCAGCGCAGCCGGTTCATCTCGCTCATGTGCTGCGCTTGACCAGCAGGGTCTTGATTTTACCGATGGCCGCAGTGGGATTAAGCCCTTTCGGGCATACCGATACGCAGTTCATGATGCCGTGGCAACGGAACAGCCGGTATGGGTCTTGCAGATTATCCAGACGCGCATCGGTGTTCTGGTCGCGACTGTCGGCAATGTAGCGATACGCTGCCAGCAATCCCGCGGGGCCGACGAATTTATCCGGATTCCACCAGAATGACGGACACGCCGACGAACAACAACCACACTGGATACACTCCACCAGGCCATCGAGCTGGGCGCGCTGAGCCGGGCTTTGCAGGCGCTCGATTTCCGGTGCCGGATCGGCGTTGTTGAGCCAAGGTTCGACTGATTTGTATTGCTGATTGAGCGGCGTCATATCCACCACCAGATCGCGGATGACCGGCAGGCCGGGCAACGGGCGCACTGCAATCGGCTGTTTCAACCCTGTCAGTGGCGTGATGCACGCCAATCCATTGCTGCCATTGATATTCATGCCGTCCGAGCCGCACACGCCTTCGCGGCATGAACGGCGCAGGGTGAGGCTGCTGTCCTGCTCGTCCTTGATGCGCAGCAGGGCGTCAAGCAGCATGTTGCCGGCGGGTTCGATGTCGAGCTCGTAAGTCTGCATACGCGGCTGGGCATCGTGTTCCGGGTCGTAACGGTAAATGGAGAAGCGCATCAGTAGGTTCGCTCCTTGGGCAAAAACGGCTCAACTGTCAGTGGCTTCAGCCGCACTGGTTTGGTGTCGATCTGGTCGCCGTCGCGGCTGTACAGCGTGTGTTTGAGCCAGTGGTCGTCGTCGCGCTGCGGATAGTCTTCGCGGGCGTGCGCGCCCCGGCTCTCGGTACGTGCCAGCGCCGATACCAGCGTGGCACGTGCCACTGGGAACAGGTTTTCCAGTTCCAGGGCCTCAATGCGAGCGGTATTAAATACGCGGCTGGTATCGGTGAGCCTGACCGCGCCCAGCCGCGTTTCGAGCGCATCCATCTGTGTCAACCCATCGCGCAATAAGGCTTCGGTACGGAATACGCCACAGTGTGTTTGCATCAGCGTTTGCAGGGCAATCCGTATTTCGGCCACCGATTCACCCTGCCCGCTCTGATCCCAGCGCGCCAGCCGCGCCAGCCCTGCCTCGGCGGCGTTGTCCGGCAAAACACGCGGAAATGGATTATCGCGCAGCGTTTCAATGATGTGATTGCCCGCCGCGCGACCAAATACCACCAGATCGAGCAGCGAATTGCCACCCAGCCGGTTGGCGCCGTGCACCGATACGCAGGCGCATTCGCCCACCGCGTACAGCCCCGGCACCGGCTCTTCCGGGCCGAAGCGCGCGGGCATCACCACCTGACCGTGCAGATTGGTGGGAATGCCACCCATCATGTAGTGCGCGGTCGGCACCACCGGGATGGGCGCGTCGATGGGATCGACCCCGGCAAAACGCAGGGCGAGTTCGCGGATACCGGGCAACTTGTCCTTGATGAGCACTGCACCGAGGTGGTCAAGCTTCAGGTGAATCACGTCGCCATTCGGCCCACAGCCACGCCCGGCGTGAATTTCCAGCGCCACGGCACGCGCCACCACATCGCGGCTGGCGAGGTCTTTGGCGTGCGGCGCATAGCGTTCCATGAAGCGCTCGCCCTGATTGTTGACCAGATAGCCGCCTTCGCCGCGCACGCCTTCGCTGATGAGGCTGCCCGACCCCGGCAGACCGGTGGGATGAAACTGCCAGAACTCCATGTCCTGCAACGCCAGTCCGGCGCGCAGCGCCATGCCGAGGCCGTCGCCGGTATTGATGTGTGCATTGGTCGAGTAACGAAAAATGCGACCTGCACCGCCGGTCGCCAGCAATGTAGCGCGCGCTTCAATCACCAGCGCCTCGCCCGACTCGATGCCCAGCGCGCTCACACCGAGCACATAGCCGTCGGCATCGCGCAGCAGATCGAGCGCAAAATATTCGTCGAAAAAGTGGGTGCGGGCACGCAGATTTTGCTGATATAGCGTATGCAGCAGTGCATGGCCGGTGCGGTCAGCCGCCGCGCAGGTACGGGTAGCCTGCTCGCCGCCGTAATTCATGGATTGCCCGCCGAATGGGCGCTGGTAGATGCGGCCATTGTCGAGCCGCGAGAACGGCAGCCCCATATGCTCGAGCTCGATTACCGCCTCGGCGGCATGGCGGCACATGAACTCGATGGCGTCCTGATCGCCCAGATAATCCGAACCTTTCACCGTGTCATACATGTGCCAGTGCCAGTTGTCCGGCGTGACATTGCCCAGTGCGGCGGTAATGCCGCCCTGTGCCGACACCGTATGCGAACGCGTCGGGAATACCTTGGACACCACCGCCACATTCAGCCCGGAGCCTGACAACTGCAAGGCCGCGCGCAGTCCCGCGCCACCACCGCCAATGATGACCGCATCAAATTTGCGTTTGACCGGCTTCATGCCTGCCCCCATAAAATCGCTGTCGCCCACACCACGCAGCTTGCCAGCCAGACCAGCGCAGCCACGTGCAGGGCCAGCCGCACGCCGGGCGGCTTGACGTAATCCATGAAAATATCGCGCATGCCTACCCAGGCATGCAGCGCCAGTGCCAGCACGAACAACAGGGTCGCAATGCGCATCGGCAACGGCGCAAACAACCCGCGCCAGTCCAGCCAGCCATGCGGCCAGTGAAACAGCAGCCAGGCAGGGAAAAAGAGGGAATACAACGCCAGCACAACGGCGCTGATACGCTGCACCAGCCAGTTCGACAAGGCGCCGCTCATCCTAGCCAGACTCCGGCAATGACCAGTGTCAAGCTCGCGCTCAATAACAGCGTCGCTGCAGACAGCCTGCGCGCAGTGGCTAGATCCGCACCAATATGAATATCCAGCAACAGAAAACGCAAGCCGCCCAATAGATGCTGTAAGTAGCCCCACAACAAAAGCGTCAGCGCAAGTTTGGCCAGTGGCGCATGCAAAGTCACTTGCAGCTGCACGTAGCCAGCTGCATCAAAAGAAGTTTGCAGCAGATACAGCAGCACCGGCGTGACAAAAAACAACACCGCACCACTCATGCGTTGCAGGATGGACACCCACCCCGGCAGGGGCAGGTGAATTTTGAACAGATTGAGGTAGACCGGACGAGACGCAGGCCGCACCGGCTTATTCCTTGGCTGCTTTCACCACTGCGGGGGGAATGCGCTCGATCAGCCGCGCATCGAAGGGTTTGGGCAGGATGTAATCGCGCCCGAATGCCAGCTCGGTCAGGTTATAAATCGCCAGCACATCGGTGGGCACCGGCTCACGCGCCAGTTCGGCCAGCGCGTGTACCGCAGCAATCAGCATTTTTTGCGTGATGCGCTTGGCGCGCGCGTCGAGCGTGCCACGAAAAATAAACGGAAAGCCGAGCACGTTATTGACCTGATTCGGGTAATCCGAACGCCCGGTCGCCATAATCAGGTCATCACGTGCCGCGTGCGCTGCCGCCGGTGAAATCTCTGGGTCCGGATTGGCCAGCGCAAATACCACCGGCTTGTCCGCCATGCTCTTGATCATGTCTGGTGTCACCAGGTTGGCGGCCGACACGCCAATAAACGCATCCGCACCGCGCATCGCATCGGCCAGCGTTCTGGCAGCCGTATCCGCCGCAAAAAACGCATGGTGCGGTGGCAAATCGGTCATACCGGAATGCAGCACGCCGACCTTGTCCACCACCAGCAGTTTGGACTTATCTGCGCCCATAGCCAGCAACAAGCGTAACGATGCGTTACCTGCCGCCCCTGCGCCCAGGCAGACAATGCGCGCCTCGGAGAGCTTTTTGCCCTGTACGTGCAAGGCATTGATCAGACCCGCACAGATAATCACGGCGGTGCCGTGCTGATCATCGTGGAATACCGGAATGTCCAGCCGCTCAGACAGAGCTTTTTCTATTTCAAAACAATGTGGTGCAGCAATGTCTTCAAGATTAATCCCGCCAAAAGTCGGCGCGATATTCACCACCGTGTCGATGAACGCCTGCACGCTGGGCGCGTTCACTTCGATATCAAACACGTCGATATTGGCAAAGCGCTTGAACAGCACCGCCTTGCCTTCCATCACCGGCTTGGCCGCCAGCGGCCCCAGATTGCCCAGACCCAGAATCGCGGTGCCATCGGTAATCACCGCGACCAGATTGCCCTTGTTGGTGTACCGGTAAGCCGCTTCCGGGTCGTCGCCGATCGCCCGCACAGGCTCAGCTACGCCGGGGCTGTAGGCGAGCGACAAGTCTAACTGAGTGGCGCAGGGTTTGGAGGACTCAACGGAGAGTTTGCCGGGTTTGGGAAACTGGTGGTAATCGAGGGCTTGCTGTTTGAGTGTGGACATGAGATTTTAGGATGGTGATTGTGCAGGAGTTATATTGAAAAGGGTGACGCATTCATATTAGAGTCATCGGCAGATTATACTCATAGCGTCATCGGCTGTGGGTTTATGATATAAAATCATGTCGTTACAGTTGCACGATCAGGCCTCGTCAAGCGCTGCTAGATCAGCGCGCAAGGCAAATTAGCAAATGTTAATAAAGCTTCAGTTAGTCCTGCCGATATAACTCGCAACGACATCATATGGATTCATTACCAACCGTCACTATGGCCAATTTTAATCTGCCAGGCACCAGCGCCGTTCTGATCCTCGACGATCAGGCTACCAGCCGTACCATTCTTTCCCAGGTAGTTCGCGGCATCGGCTCCGGTATCAAAGTACAAGAAGAAACCATGCCTTCTGCCGCACTGGCATGGGCAGCAGCCCACCCTGCCGATCTGGTGCTGGCAGACTACTTGATGCCCGGCATGAATGGCGTCGAGTTTATTAGCCGCTTGCGCCAGTTGCCCGGGTATGAGCATGTGCCGGTCATCATGATTACCATCAAGCAGGATACGCAAACGCGATACGCAGCGCTGGACGCGGGCGTGACCGATTTCCTCACCAAGCCCGTCGATGTGCACGAATGCAAGGCGCGCTGCCGCAATTTGCTCACCCTGCGCCAGCAACAGCTCATTCTTGAGGACAAGAGCCGATTGCTGGAAGTGATGGTGAGCGAAGCCACTGCCGAAATCCGCAGCCGCGAAAAAGAAACCCTGATGCGCCTGGCCCGAGCCGGCGAGTACCGCGACACCGATACCGCCAAACACCTGCTACGCATGTCGCGCTATAGCGGCGTTTTGGCCGAAGCGATCGGGCTGTCCGAAGAAGACGCAGAGCTCATCGAACTGGCCGCGCCCTTACACGACCTTGGCAAAATCGGCATACCCGACAGCATCCTGCGCAAAAGCGGCGCCCTCACCGACGCCGAGATTGAGGTGATGCGGCAACATCCAAAAATCGGCCACGACATATTGCAAGACAGTCCATCCAAATATTTGCGCCTGGGCGGTGAAATCGCTCTCGCGCACCATGAACGCTACGACGGCTCCGGCTACCCGCTCGGCATTGTGGGAGAAGCCATTCCACTGTCAGCACGCATCGTCGCCATTGCCGATGTGTTTGACGCGCTTACCTCGGTGCGTCCTTACAAAGCAGCCTGGAGCATTGAAGAGGCCATGCAGTACTTATCCAAAGAAAGTGGCCAGCATTTTGACCCGATATTGGTGACTGCCATGCTCGAACTCGAACCCATGCTGACAAAAATTCACGCTCAGCACAGTGATTAAACCGGACAAATCGCCTCAAATCCGGTCTGACGCTTTATTTGTAAATTCTGAAGCATTCCGTGAATCCCATGTCCATCCGCGATATTCGTAGTGCCCACACCTATCGCCAAACCATCCTCATTGTGGATGACCAGCCCACCGTGCTGGCGATTCATGAGGCCGTGTTGAAATCCGCGCTACCGGGCGCGCGCATTGTTTGCATGACGGATGCAGGCGCTGCATTGAAATGGCTGCGTAATAAACACGTAGACCTGATTATTACGGATTACCGCATGCAAAAAATGGATGGCATCCACTTCGTACATGCCCTGCAAGGTTCAAGTTCAGTGTCGGTCCAGCCGATAATTGTAGTAACTGCGCTGAATGATGAAAAAATTCATCAACAATTGCTCTCAGCCGGTGTTGCGGCTTGTCTTAACAAACCGGTCCAGGCAGCGCAACTATCCGGAATATCGCGCACCCTGTTGGAACAAGGCAGGCAAAATTACACAGGCAATAAAGACGAAGTGAATAAAGTCACCTGACATGCTAAACAAACTCAAAAAATGGTTCAGTGAGCATCTTGCCAAGTGCGATAAAGTCGAACTTGAGCAGGC
>DMQT01000185.1:586-5098 GCA_003455595.1 Betaproteobacteria bacterium | reverse complement strand
AAACCCCTGACGGCTCACGCTTTCAGGGGTTTTTTGTTTTCTGGTGGTTTGACTGTTCCAGAGCTATAGCCAAGGATATTTATTGGCGTTTCGTAGTGTGCGTCTGAAATTATCACGGAGGAGGGTTATTCAGGCTCACTTGGTGCGCCTCCCGTAGAGGACAATAAGCTTAAACACGGGAGGCCACATGCGATTCAAATCGTTTACATTGTCATATTGCACAAAATTTCGATTTCAATCTTAGTGGTCATGCTTGGCATAAATCACAAACAAGAAAAATATCAATAATGACGAAGAGGGTTACTTATTTTGCGCACAGCGCCAACAGGGTTGGGCGCTGGCATCACCTGCTCACGCATTTGTCTACGGTGTCTCAACTCGCCGGAAAATTTTCCTCCTCTATGAACTGGAACAACGAGGCACAACTGGCTGGGCTATTGCACGACCTGGGTAAATTCGGCGATCTGTTTCAGGCGCGGCTTCGGGGCGAAGAGTCCGGGCTGGATCATTGGTCAGCAGGGGCTTGGGTTGCACTGGAGCATAAATGTGCTGCCGCTGCGCTCGCCATTCAGGGACACCACATCGGACTGCAATCGCTCGCACACAGCAATTTGATACGGCTCAACCCAAAGTGGTTTGCGGAGCACACTCAAGCGCTGCGCTTGACCGCGCCAGATATCGAGTCACTGAAAATTCGCTTTGCCGACGACGGCCTGACACTGCCCGAGGTGAATCAATCCGTATTGGGCAGAACACTCGACGCCACCATCCCCACGATGCTGGACGTGCGCATGTTGTTTTCCACTTTGGTAGACGCGGACTATCTGGACACCGAAGCGCATTTCGAGGGCAATGCATCAGGTAAATGTTATCGCCCATCAGGGTCAACGCTGGATGCCACCGCAGCACTAGAATTGGTTCTTTCAAGCATCGAACAAACCCAGGCAAAGACTACGGCTTCGCAAGATGTGCAAGATGTTCGCAGTAATCTGCTCAAAGCCTGCCTGCAAAACGCAGCGCATGATTCCGGTCTGTTCACTCTCACCGCTCCTACCGGCAGTGGCAAGACACTCGCCATGCTCGCTTTCGCCTTGGCGCACGCGGCAAAGCATGGCCTGGAGCGCGTGGTGATGGTGATTCCTTATCTCACCATCACCGAACAAACCGCCCGCATCTATCGCGACGTTTTCGCGCCAACTTTTGGTGCGGAATTTGTCCTTGAGCACCATTCCATGGCTGGCGTAGGAAAAGAGAATTCCCAGCAAGACAACGAGGGCGAAGCCGGCCAACCCAGCTACGCTGAACGCCGTCGCCGTCTGCTGGCAGAAAACTGGGATGCGCCGCTCATCGTCACCACCAGCGTGCAACTGCTCGAATCCCTGTTTTCCAATCGCCCCTCTGCCTGTCGCAAACTGCATCGCCTGCAACGCGCCGTCATCCTGTTCGACGAGGCACAGACCCTGCCTGCGCATCTGGCCGTGCCAACACTCGCCGCACTCTCGCACCTCTCAGCCAGTTACGGTTCCAGTGTGGTGTTCGCCACCGCCACCCAGCCCGCTTTTTCGCACCTCGACAAAGCCGTCTTGGAAACGAAAGCTCCCGGCTGGCAGCCGCATGAGATCGTGCCTGACCCGGCGGCACTGTTTGCGCCAATGAAACGCGTCGAATTCAACTGGGACAGCCCGGATACGCCCGTGACTTGGGATGAACTTGCCGGAAAATTGACTCAGATTCCCCAAGCCCTGTGCATCGTCAACCTCAAACGCCATGCCAAGCGTTTGTGGGAAAAGCTGGATGACCCAGCCACGCTGCACCTCTCCACCAACCTCTGCGCCGGACACCGCGAGAATGTGCTGAAGACGGTGCGCGAACGGCTCGCCTCCGAGCAACCGGTGCGGCTGGTTGCGACCCAATGCGTAGAAGCGGGCGTGGACTTGGATTTCCCCGCCGTAATGCGTGCCTGGGGACCGCTGGACGCCATCATCCAGGCCGCCGGGCGCTGCAACCGGGAAGGACGGCGTAGCCAACTCGGACAGCTTCGGGTGTTCACGCCGGATGACACGGGTTATCCGACTGACAGCTATCAGCAGGCCACCCAGATCGCCCAGATGATCTACCGTCGACACGGCGCGCCAGGCATGAAGCTCGACGACCCGGCCTTCATCACCGCGTATTACCGCGAACTCTACGACTTGGCCGGGGTGACGACAGCCCCTGCCAGCCGCGAAATTCTCAAAACCGTCGAGAGTGGCAGCTTCCCCGACGTGGCCAATCTCTACCGGCTCATTAAACAGGATGCCATCAACGTCCTCGTCCCCTATACGCCGCAGCAAGCGCTATTCGACAGCTTGCGCGCGCAAGCCGACGACACCGGGCTAACCGCCACATGGATGCGTGCCGCGCGCCCGCTCAGCGTGAGCCTGTATCGCCCCAAGGACAGCGACCCGATTTGGGATGCATTGCTGCCCGTCCCCGTGGCGGGCTGGAAGCAACGCGAACAAAACGACTGGTTCATCTACGCCGTGCCGGAGCACTACCACCCGCAACTCGGGTTGGTTCCGCCCGGCACGCTCAACACCTGGATAGGATAAAGAGGAGGACAACATGAACCGAGGCAAAACCCACTGCCTGGAAGTCTGGGGCGATCTCGCCTGCTTCACCCGACCGGAAATGAAGGTGGAGCGCTACAGCTATCCCGTCATCACGCCTTCCGCTGCTCGTGGCATTTTCGACGCCATTTACTGGAAAAAGTCATATGGTTTTTACTGGCAATTGGAACGAGTGGAAATCCTCGCGCCGCCGAAGTACCTGGCGCTGCGGCGCAATGAAGTGAAGGACAAGGCACCCCCAGCACCCACTGTGCTCGCCTGGGCAGACGGCAAGGAAATACCGCAACCACTGTGGGCAGACGGCAGCAAAGATGAACTGGGTACAGACCAGAAAGGCCGCACCCAGCGCCAGACCATGGCGCTCAAAAATGTCCGCTATCGGCTCCATGCCCATATCCACGCACGCAGCGCACAAGCCGACTTGAATGCGCTGGATGCCCAATTTGTCCGCCGCGCAAGCCACGGAAAATGCTTCTACCAACCCTATCTCGGCTGCCGGGAATTCCCCGCCTGGTTCGAGTTGCGAACCGAAGAAACCGCCACGCATCCCATCGCACTCGACCTTGATCTAGGCTACATGCTCTACGACGTGTTCGACCTGGGCACGGAAAACGATGCCCACGCCAAACCCGCCATCAGCGTCTTTCATGCGCAGGTCATGGCCGGGGTCATGCGTATCCCGGCTTATGAAGACAACGCGGTGAAAAAAGCCTGCGGGGAGGATTTCCATGCTTGACCTCGTGCTGCAACAAGCGGGCGTCAGTGAACCCGGCTTCGCCCGCAAAACCGTCAAATGGGCGATCACCTGCACGGCGGACGGGCGTTATACCGGCGTGGTCGCACTGGGAGAAGGCAAGGGTCGGGGATTCGATGCCTGCCCGAATCTGTCTCAACCCGAACTGATAGGTGGGTCGGAGTCACGCGCGCATTTCCTCGTCGAATCTTTGCCTACTGTCGCGCTCTACCTCGACGAAAAACTCGATGACAAGGAACGCGAGAAATTTTTCGCCAAGCACAACTGGTTTGTGGACTTGCTACGGCGAGCCGCGCAAGACGCGACCTATTTAGAGGCTGTCGCCAATCTGCTTGATGATGCTGAGACTCTCGCACTCATTCAGACCGACCTCAAACAAGCCAAGGCCAAGTTCACCGAAGCGGCAGTGGTGATCGTAGACGGTATCAACCCGCTGGAACGTGATGACTGGCGCGATTGGTGGCGCGGGTTCCGTGCCTCGCTGCGACCGCCCAAGGTCGGAGGTGGTCAGTTGATGCGTTGTGTCCTTACCGGCGAAGCCATTGAGCCGGTAGCAACCAACCCCAAGATCAAAGGGCTTGCAGGAGTCGGCGGGTTGAGCATGGGTGACGTGCTGGCTGGTTTCGACAAGGCAGCATTCCAGTCTTACGGTCTAGAGCAAGCCGCAAACGCGGCCATGTCGGAAGCCACCGCCACAGCTTATGCGGAAACCCTGAACCGACTCGTCTCCGACAAAAGCATCAAGCTGGGCAATACGCTGGCGACCTACTGGTTTACCGGTCAAGACGACATTCATGCTGAAGACGAAGTCATGTCCTGGTTCGTCGAACCACCAGAACAAACCGCCGGGGCTGCCGAACACCACGCCCATGAACTGCTCACCGCCATTCGCACAGGACAGCGCGCCGATCTGGCGAACGCCCGCTTTGTGTCGCTGCTACTGTCTGGTGCGGCAGGGCGAGTGATGGTGCGTGAAGTGATGCAAGGCAGCTTTGAGGAACTGGTTGCCCATACTGAAGCATGGTTCCGCGACTTGTCCATCGTCGCGCGAGACGGAAAATCATGCGCACATGACCCCAAGTTTCTGGCCGTGGCTGGCAGCCTGGTGCGCGACCTGAAAGACCTGCCCAGCCCGTGGTTGCAGCAGCT
>DMQT01000185.1:0-471 GCA_003455595.1 Betaproteobacteria bacterium | reverse complement strand
CCCCCGCCAGCCATGCCCGCATGGCGCTCATCAAGGCTTATCTAATCCGCAACCGAGGAGACAACAACATGAAACCGCATATGAACCCTGACCACCCACACCCGGCCTACCACTGTGGCCGCGCAATCGCCCTGTTCGCCCGCTTGCAACGCGCCGCCCTGGGTGACGTAGGCGCAGGCGTCGTGCAGCGTTATTACACCGCAGCCTCACAAACGCCCGGCCTCATCCTTGGGCGGCTCGCCGCCAATGCCAAAAATCACTTGGGCAAGCTCGATGGTGGTCTGGCCTGGTGGTATGAAAACCAGCTCGCCGGGATCATGAGCAGTATCGGTGACTTCGTTCCGCGCACGCTCACTCTAGAAGAACAAAGCCTGTTTGCGCTGGGTTATTACCAGCAGCTTGCCGCGCTCAATGCGGGCAAGCAGGTCACTTCCGAACCCGAATCCACCCCATCCAACTAAGGAGATAACA